>CAMWOD010000108.1 GCA_947175715.1 uncultured Porphyromonadaceae bacterium | reverse complement strand
GCGATTTCTTTCACATCGTGCAGCGACAGTAATGATGATAACGGCAATGGAATTTACAACTTACCTGTTATGATTCTGGGCCAATGTTGCAGCACCGACAATTGCTCATGTGTGATGTATAATTTCCAGGCTAACAGCAACTTTGAGATTACACTCAAGGGTGACTCGGAAACCTACCGCGGGGTATATACCTGTGTAGGTAATCATGTAAGTGCAAGCTATCATGGCTCACAGGGATTTGAGTGGAACGTCACTTCGGCGCAGACCTATTTTGTGCGCTACAAGGTAGACGGTGACAAAACCGAAAAGATGTTACATCGTATCGTTGGGGAGCTCGTAATGCATCCTGACGAGACGGTCAGTATCGAGAGTCAGGCCATGATACCCGGCATCGCCGTATCGCAATACACGGTAGAAGATAGTAATATAGCAAAAATCGACTCTAAAACTCACAAAATCACTGCTATAGCTCCGGGTGAGACATTTGTGACTCTTGTCACTGAGTTTGGCACCCCAATGATTCATGTAGTAGTGGGTAATAACATTATCGAACCTAACTAAACACAATCTTTGACATGAAATTACCATGTTGGTTATTCTGCACGGCTGCATTGACGGTAGTTGCCGGCTGTAGTGCCGATAGCGACCTTGTGGTGGATGGCGGAGGCACAATCACTCCCACTATCAGTGTCGACACTGGAATAGTGGAGGCTACAGATTCGCGTTCGTCGGTCAAAAGCCAATTAACTCCCGCAGATTTCTCTCTTACACTTGTATCGGCATCAGGCGCTATAAACCGTTCGTGGGATAAAGCCACTGACTTCCCCACCTCCGAGTTGTGGCCTATAGGAGAATACACTCTCGCTGCCCGATATGGCGACATCAATAATGAGGGCTTCGATGCGCCATGTTATGCCGGGCAAGCGCAGGTGGCGGTGACCGAAGGTGGTGTTGCCACACCTGCAATCACCTGCACCCTCTCCAACTCGATGCTTTCGGTTAACATCTCAGAGGCTTTCCGTGGTTTCTTCACCGCATATGCCGTTAAAGTTGTAACATCGCTTGACCATAACTTCGAATATCGCAACGATGAGGCAGCCCCCCTTTACGTGAAGCCCGGAACACTATCGCTTGTTATCGACGTAACCAAGCCCAATGGCGCTCATGCCTCATTTACACCATCTACTCCGATTGTGGCTGAGGCTCGTCATCATTATCGTGTCAATCTCGATGTCAATTCAGGTGAGATGGGGCAGGCTACGCTTGTGGTAAGCTTCGATAATACTGTTACCACCGAGGATGTGGTAATCGATCTGAGCGACGAGCTCATGAACAGCCCGGCACCTGAAATCTTTGCTGTAGGATTTGATTCTAACGAAACCTTTCTGATTCAACATGAGGATGTGTCAGATAAGATTGAAATGCTTGTGGAGGCACGAGCCGGACTCAGCAGTCTGATACTGAAAGTCGATGCCCCTGCGCTTGTGGCAAAGGGATTTCCAGCCGAGTGCAACCTGATGCGCCTTACACCCGACCAGAAGGCTACAATCCAGCAGTACGGGCTCGAGTGCGAGGGTGTGTGGAATAAAGCTGACCGATTCGCTGTGGTGAAATTCACTAAATTGCTCGGTAATATCACCGACCACCAGTCATCATTCACCCTTACTGCAATTGACAAATATTCAAAGTCGTCCAATACAATGACTCTGAGCGTTCAAAACCTCTTAGTAAATACTAACCTATAGAATAACTATATCATCAGATGAAAAATATTGCAAAAATGGCTGCTATAGTAGCCCTGACCACTACCTTTACTGCTTGCGAGGAACAGTGGGATCCTGACCAGCTGCTGCAGGAAAATGGCTCAATTGACCTCTCGGCCCTGACTATCGACGTAGATGGTGAGATAACTGAGATGGCTCGCTCGGCCGAAGCGGTCGATGTAAACGCATTCACCGTAACAATACTTGATGAGACTACTGGAGCTGCAACCAACCAATGGACTGTGGCCAATATGCCCGAGATTGTTACTCTTCCAGTTGGAACTTATATAATTGATGTGGAAAACGGTCCGCTCCAGGCTGCTGCGTGGGATGCACCGTGGTATCACAATACATCGAAAGTAACAGTACAGAAGGATGAGGTGGCTTACCCATCGCCCATCACTTGCAAGTTGAGCAATGTAATGGTGTCGGTGGCCTATTCCGAGGCATTGCGCCAAGCACTCGACCCCGACGCAAATGTAGTAGTCTTGGTAAACCCCGAAGCTCCATTGACGTATACTCTTAATGAAACACGTACCGGCTACTTCGCACTGCCCGAAGGTGCTTCAACGCTCGTAGCTGAGTTTTCGGGCAAGGTCAATGGACGTGAGGTGACACTGCGAAAATCGTTTGGCGACATTGCCGTAGGTCAGCATCACACCATCACCTTCTCACTTAAGGCTGGTCAGCTCGACCCATCGATAATCATTGATGCCGACATAACTTACGATGATGTCGATATTGATATTCCAGGCAATGATGACCCAATAATACCTCCAACTCCCTCTGAAGATCTACCCACAATCACCAGCGAGACTCTCGATCTGGAAGGTGTAAATCAAGTGACCGAAGACCTTCAGGCTGTTGTAAACATTAAGGCTCCCAATGGTATATCTCATCTGTGGGTGACTATTATATCCGATGGACTCACAGCCGATGTGCTGCAAGAGGTAGGTCTTACCGATAAGTTTGACCTCGCTTATCCAGGGGAATATGAGGAGCCTCTGCAAGGTCTCGGTTTCCCCACGGGAGAAAGTGTGATAGGACAAACCGACCTGATATTCGATATCAGCGAATTTGTGCCGTTGTTGCCGCTGTTCCCTGGAAATCACCACTTCGTGCTTGATGTAGAGGATGCAAAAGGTAATAAAGTCTCTGTAACACTCAAATTCTACGCCGAAGCGATATGAAAAAGTTGCATCTGCTCATTACAACGGCCATAGCCGCATCGATGTGGAGTTGCGACTCGGCCGAACCGACCGTTGCTTCCGACGATCAGGGAGCAGTAAAGCTCGCTGCCACAATAGAGAGTCGGTCGCAGGATGGCGTATCACCCAACGAACTGGCGGCTACATGCCGGATTTCGATAATCAACTCGCAGGGCATAATACGCCAGTATAAGGGGGTAAGTCAGATTGACGAACCGCTGTGGCTTGCCTGTGGAGAATACCAAGCTATGGCTATAGCGGGCGACAGTGTCTCAGCCTCGTGGGACGCCCGCTTCTATAAGGGCTCAACGCCCTTTAGTATCACCAAAGGTGAGTTGACCAATGTTGGCATTACCTGTACACTGGCCAATGTGATCGCCTCGGTAGGATATGACACTCAGGTGAAGGACGCTCTTAACGATTATAAAATCCGTATAGGACACTCGCGCGGCTGGCTTGAATTTGAGGGTGATGAGGAGCGTCAGGGTTACTTTATGATGCCCTCGGGAGTCACTGAACTGCAGTGGACGTTGACCGCTACCACTTTCGATGGAAAGCCGTTTACCAAAAGCGGTAAAATATCAGAGGTTAAGCCTGCCACCGAGTATCGTGTGAAAATCAAGTACACTGGCACAGCATCACCCATAGGTGGGGCACTGCTCGACATCAATGTTGATGCCGATGTTGAGGTAATTGACCATAATGAGAGCATCGACGATATCCCGGTAGTCACTTTGGCCGATGGCGACATTAACGCTCCTGTCAACATCACTAAAGGGGAAGGGAAGCGAGTAGTGCTTACAGCATTTGCACCCGCAGGGCTGAGTGAGGCCACGCTTACCGGTGACTTCGACCTGCTCGGACTTGAAGAAACCGCCTTCAATCTGTTGGCGCTTGATGAGAATGCGGTGGCTGATCTCCACTCCAAGGGTATTAACGTGGCTTCTGCAACAGCCGAAGACGGCTCAGCGTCACTTGCTGTCAATTTCAGTCAAAAACTGATTGGACTCCTCCCTGTCAATACCTACCGCTATACCCTTAAGGTAGTTGACCGCAACGGCTTTCCAGCTCAAGGAACACTTACAATCACTGTTACCGACCCTAACTCATGATGAAAAAGTTTCAGCTATTTATAATTATGTCGATGTTGCTGACCATAACCACAGCACGAGCCCAGGATGCATTTGTAATAGATTCGGGCCACATCGAAGTCAAGGAGTTTAAGAGAAACCTTGAAACGATACCATTCATTCCCAAGGGGCAATGGATCACGGGTATAAATGTAAACTATGCAGCATCTACACAAGACAACTATCAGTTTCTCGTGATAGAAAATCTGAATGGCGACAGCTATTCGTTCAAGATATCTCCTCAGCTGATGTTCGCATTTGCCGATAATATGGCAACTGGTGGCAGGTTCAGCTACGCTCGAACAAAAACAAAGCTTACCAGCGCTGATGTGGTGATTGACTCTGAAACCGACTATAGTACCGATAATCTCTACAGTGTATCCAACAATTACTATGCAGCAGCTCTGTTCCGCTACTACTTAAGTATGGGACGATCGAAACGATTCGGTTTCTTCATTGAGGGGCAAATGCAGTTGGGCGGCGGCCAGTCGAAAATATGCAGAGGCACTGGCGAAGACCTTACCGGAACATTCGAACGCAATTTCAATCTCAATGTCGGGTTGGCTCCCGGTCTGACCATGTTCCTCAACAACTATTCGGCCATTGAGGTCAACGTAGGCTTGCTTGGTTTTAACTACAATCACACAAAAGCCACAACCGATCAGGTGTATATAGCCCACCACAACACCAAGAGTGCTTTGTTTAATATCAATTTATTCTCAATAACCTTTGGCGTAGCCTTTTATCTGTGATGACTATGAAGAAATTTGCATTTATATTAGCAGCATTGATAATGGGCGCAGGATTGCACACTGCGAGTGCTAAATCCGATACAATCTCGGTGATCAATCCCAATAAGCGCCAATTCTATGATGTCAATGAGGATCGCTCGTTTCTTAACGAGAAGGTGCTGGTAAAAGGTGACACCGTTTCTATAGTACTCCCCGAGAAGAACTACGGACGTTACGACCGCGGTCTCTACAATTTCCTATTCATTCCTAAGGGACAGATAGCTTTAGGTTTGACGGCCAACTACGGCTCATTCGACAGTCAGGATATGCAACTTTTAGGTGTGATTGAGGACTTTGACTTCAAGGGTACGATTTATTCGGTCAAACCGACGTTCTCTTACTTCTCCCGCAATAATTAAT
>CAMWOD010000107.1 GCA_947175715.1 uncultured Porphyromonadaceae bacterium | reverse complement strand
ATAGTAAATAGTGTATGTGGTCACTCTCCGTACTGGTCGTCGACATGCTCGTCGGAGAGTAGGTCTTTGATTTTGTCGCCGATTCGCTTGAAGAAAGCTTTGCGTTCGGGCTTGTCGGTGTTTTGTGAGGTTTCATCCTCGTTGTCATCGTCAAACACATATTCTCCCTCAAGCCTTGCTTTTTCAGCTTCGGCCTTGCGCTCAGCCTTGCGTTTGCGGTTTTCAATCTCGTTCTGGGCACGGCGCGCTTCGAGCCTACGACGCTCGGCTTCGCGGCGCTTTTTATCGCGGATGCCCTGGTGGAATCCTGGTATATCCTCACCCACGCGCGATGTTTCGTCGTCCTCGGGGTTTTCGTTGTACCATTCACGGTCGTCGGGATCGGTATCGATATAGCCGTTGTCGACGGGGGCTTCGGTACAGTCGTCGAAGTTGCCCTCGCGCACGGTTTCGGCGAGTATAGCCAGCAGGTCGAGAGCATCATCGGGCTGTATGCGCGAGTCGGCTATGCGTATCAGCCCCGAGTGTGTGCCCATGCGCACTTTGAGCTTGCTCTGCGTGGCGAGCACCGAGCTGAACCCTTTGAGCTTAGAGCCTCCTCCTACTACCACAATGCCGCTGGGGAGGTCGGCGGGTGTGAGACCGGCATATTTGATTTGCTCGATGATGTTGGTGATGATTTCGCCGGCGCGGGCGCTCACTATGTCGTTGATATTGGAGTAGTCGAGCTGCTCGGGGTTGCGTTGGCGTTTCGATGGGTCGGTAGGCTCGATGTTGCCGGCTGTGCGTTTCAGGTCGTCGGCACGCTCCTCGGTGTTGTTGCCCAGTATCATCAGGTCGCGGGTGATGTTGCGCGAGCCTATGGGCAGCACCGCCAAGTATACCATGACACCACCCTTGTAGATGGCTATGCTTACAGTTTCGGCTCCAAAGTCGACCATCATGCTTCCGAGGCGTTTCTCATCGTCGGTGAGCACGGTGTCGGCCATCGCTATTGGTCGCAGTATAGTGCCGTTGATGTTGAGTGCGGCGCGCTCCTCGACGGCGCGGTAGAGGTTGCGAATAGCCGATGCCTTGCAGGTGACGAGCATCAGACTGGCTGTAATCGAGGTGCCAAACATACCCACGGGGGTGAGTGTAGCTGTGCCGTCGACGGTGTAGTTGCGCGGCACCACTTCGATGATTTCCTTATCGGTGGGGTTGGACTCGCGGGCTTGGTTTTTAATTTCCCGCACTATCTCGTCGGTGATTCGAGTCTCCTCGTCAAACTGGCGTGTGATCTCTACAGGGATTGCAAAAATCGACCTGCCTCCTATAGCCGCATATACGCTGTTGATGCGTCGCGGGGCTACGGCGGGGGCTGCCTCGAGGCGGCGATGTATGCGCTCTACGCTTTCAGCCACTTTGTCGACGTTCTGTATCAGTCCGTAGCGCACTATGCCGCCGAGGTCATCGCCTGTGAGGCGTTCCTCCTCAACGGCGATTATCGACAGTGAGTTGTTGGAGTCGTAAACACCTACCGCTCCTTTGATTTTGGAGCTTCCGATTTCGAGGGCTACTATATATTTAGGTTCCATGTGAAGCAGAAACGAGTTATATATGTTAACAGGTTGGATGTCTATATTTAGTTATTCGGCTTGGTCGCCTGTGATGTTGCGGGTTTGGGTTTTTCTTTTTTCACGGGGGTGTCGCCGGTCATATTCTCTATATCGTCGTCCTCCTCGTCGTAAAAGTCCTCGGCAGGGAGCTTGGTGCGACCGTACGACTTATTGCGGTGTGATGCGACCACCTGCCCGCGCCATTTCACGGTGATGGTGTCGTAAGTATCCCATCCCTTCAGGGGTAGCACCTTGCGGCAAAGTGTGTTGAAGCGGTCAAACTTGTTGCCGATAAGGCTTGTGTCGCCCAGGTTGACGATCATTCCGGTGATTGAGGGCACTACGAGTATGTCGCCGTTGCGGGCCACGTTGATGGCCGTGATGGTGGTTTTGAGTGCTGAGTCGTTTTCGATGTAATCGACTACCGGGAGCAGATACATGGGGTCGAAATTGTCATAACCCTCATCGACAATCACTGGCACGTCGACGCGGTAGCGCAGTTGGGCCGGCATCCGCTTACCTTGGCGATTGACATAGTAAGAGGTGCCGTCGTTGGCGAAAATTCGGGCTATGGGGCGCATTGGCACCACCTTGATGTAAAGCAGACCGTCGGGGCGGCGCACCACGTTCGACTCCTCGAGGGTGGAGAGGCGGTTGAGCATGCGCTCGAGCGAGTCGGTGTTGATGGCGCTAAGCGCCTGCTTGTTTACCAGCCCCGGTATGTCGCCAAGCTCCTGAAGTATGGAGTCGGAGGTGACGAAATTGCACTGTGTGGAGTCCTCCACCTCAATGGCTATGCCTGTCATGGGCATTTCGCGCCACTCGGCTTTGGCCAAAGAGATTCCCACGGCCAGATATATTATCAGGCCAATGGAAAGTAGTGCTCGTATGAGGCTGCGTCGTTTCAAGCTCTTATCTTATTTGGTGACTTCGGCAACTATCTGAGGCAGCAGGTCGCATATATCGCCGGCTCCCACTGTCATAAGGATGTCAAAGTTACGTGTTTTTATTGTGTTTATCAAATCTTGCTTGGGAATTACCACCGTATCAGCCTTTTTTATGTCGTCGGCGATAATTTGCGAGGTGACACCCGGTATCGGCAGCTCGCGGGCTGGGTAGATGTCGAGCAGTATCACCGAGTCGGCAAGGCTCAACGCTTGTGCAAATTCGGGGGCGAAGTCGCGTGTGCGCGAGTACAGGTGAGGCTGGAATGCCACGGTGAGATGTCGATCGGGATATAGCGCGCGTACCGACGATATTGAGGCTTTCAGCTCGTCGGGGTGATGTGCATAGTCGTCGATTATGGCGCGGCCTTTAGGCCCTTTCTCCTTGAGCCAGAACTCGAATCGGCGCTTGGGTCCCATGAACGAGGCTATGGCATTGCGGGCCGAGTCAGGGTCGAGTGTCCCTGTGAGCCAGACGGCGCCCAGGGCGGCGATGGCGTTTTCGATATTGATGTCTACGGGTACTCCGAGCGTGATGTCGCGTATCACTGTGCCGTCGGGTGCGTTGAAGTCGAATATGATGTCGCCATCGGTGTGGCGTATATTGGATGCGTGGAAGTCACCCTCATCGCGGCTGTAGGTGTATACTTCGACCGACTCATTGGGGCGTGGCTTCAGCTTAAGGCCAGTGTGAACCAGGAGTTTGCCGCTGGGCACTATCAGCTCGGTAAAGTGGGCGAAGCTCTCAAGGTAAGCCTCCTCGGTGCCATATATGTCGAGATGGTCGGGGTCGGTCGAGGTGATTACGGCGATGTAGGGTGTGAGCTGGTGGAAGGAGCGGTCGTACTCGTCGGCCTCAATCACCGAGTAGGGTGATGTGGTGGAGAGTAGCAGGTTGGAGTTGTAGTTACGCAATATACCCCCCAGGAAGGCGTTGCACCCTGTCGACGAGTGCAATATGTGAGCCGCCATCGACGACGTGGTGGTCTTGCCGTGTGTTCCGGCAAAGCAGATGGCCTTGGAGTTGCGGGTGACGATGCCGAGCACGGCGGCGCGCTTTATCACTTCAAAACCGTTGTTGCGGAAGTACTGCAGGCCGGGATGAGAGTCGGGCACGGCAGGGGTATACACCACGAGGGTGTCGTCGGGATTGCGGAATTGAGGTGGAATTGCCTCGGCCGATGGGTCGTATGTGATTTTTACACCTTCGTCGGCAAGGGCTCGGGTGAGGTCGGAAGGGGTACGGTCATAGCCTCCCACTTCTTTCCCTTGTGATAGGAAATAGCGCTCGAGGGCAGCCATTCCGATGCCACCGCATCCTACAAAATATACTTTGTCAAATGGTTTCAATGGTCTATGAGTTGATGGGTTGTTGTGATGATGCAAGGTTGATTACTTCCTGAGCTATGATGTCGGCCGAACCTCGGTGGGCCATTGCGGCGGCGTTTTGGCCAAGGGCAACGACCAGGTCGGGGTCGGATGATAGTTCGCTTACTACGCCGAATATTGAGGCTACAGCATCGGCATCGAGTATCATGCGTGCGGCATTGGCTTTTACCAGCGCCTCGGCGTTGTGTCGCTGGTGATCCTCGGCCACATTGGGCGACGGGATGAGAATCGATGGCTTGCCAAGATTCTGCAGCTCGGAGATGGTGCAGGCACCGGCACGGGCCACCACAAGCGATGCGCCGCGATAGGCAGTGGCCATATCCTCGATGAAGCGCACGGCTTTGCACCCTGCGGGGAGAGTTGCGGGGTCGACCTCCGGCCAGTTTTTACCGGTCTGCCACAGTATCGAAAATCCCAGCGATGCTAATTTGTCGATGTTGGCCTGCATCGCCTGGTTGACTGTGCGAGCTCCGAGTGAGCCACCCACCACGAGCAGCAGCGGTTTTTCGGGGTCGAAACCAAGCTTTTGGCGAGCCTCCTCGGGAGTAAGAGTGCTGGAGAGTATCTCCTCGCGTATAGGGTTGCCGGTAATGTGTATTGTATCGGCTGGGAAGAATCTGTCCATGCCGTCGTAGGCAACGGCTATGTAGCGTGCTTTTTTGGCCAGCATCTTGTTGGTGACTCCGGCGTAGGAGTTCTGCTCTTGCAGCACTGTGGGTATGCCACGACCCTGGGCGGCCTTGAGCATCGGGGCGCTGGCATAACCACCCACGCCCACAACCACCTGGGGCTTGAAACGGTCGAGTATCTTGCGGCAACGCCAGCGGGCGCGGATGAAGTCGATGATTACCCCGAAGTTGCGCCACAGACGCTTGCGGTCGAGACCGCGCACTGGCAGGCCGATGATGGGTAAGCCGGCTTTGGGTACACGCTCCATCTCCATGCGACCCAATGCGCCCACGTAGAGAATCTGCGCTTTGGGTTTCTTGGCCATAATGGCTTGAGCTATTGAGAGTGCGGGATTGATATGTCCGCCGGTGCCACCACCGCTTATCACCACCCGCAACGTGTCGGTAGGTGTGGGTATCTGGTCGATATTATTTATGACGAGTGAGTACATTGTTGGTAAGTTCAGGGGATATGTGTTGGGTTTTCTACTTGCAGCGACTCGGGCAGGGCCTCTTTCTCACGCTTGATGTCTTGCTTGTTGCCCGACTGCACTGCGAAGCGGCTTACCGACAGCATCACACCGAAAGCGAGCGATGTGACGAGCATCGAGGAGCCACCTTTGGATATCATTGGCAGCGGTTGCCCCGAAACCGGGAACACACCCGTGACGATGGCCATGTGAAAC
>CAMWOD010000106.1 GCA_947175715.1 uncultured Porphyromonadaceae bacterium | reverse complement strand
GTTCAGGCAAATATTGGGTCGAGCGGTCTTACTCGTCGATGGTGTAATTTATGACGTCGAGCAGTGGCTTAAGTGGGCGGCGCATTTCGGCGGCGTGCTCGGGCCATCGGGGATTGGTGAAAAAGCGCTCGTCGAGGGGGCGGAACTTACCGTACTCCTTGAGATTGAGGTGTTCGATCATCGGGTGGTCGATGGGCCATCCGGCGGGTGCGCGCTTCAGTTTCTCTCCGCACCATCCGGGGTAGATTTTTTCAAGGGGCTGGACTATGTCGAGCCACTCCTCCTCATTGTCGACGATGGCTTGCCGCATCTTCTTGAGCACCTGTGCGCTTGGGCACCACAGGCCCCCATAGATGCCCGAAGGTATGGTGATGCGTTCGGTTTCGGGGCCTTGATGCAGGTAGAGCCCCGGGCGTTCGGCCGACTTTCCCTGTGGGCACACCGCAGCCGAAAAATATACTTTATATGGTGTCTTGTCGGGCGAAAAGCGGGTGTCGCGGTATATGCGGTAGGCCGACGACGCGGGGGTCTGCGAGGCCACCTCGGGCCACCACTGGGCCACGGCGGCTATGAATCGCTCCAAGTCGGCAAGCCATAGCTGGCGCAAGTGGTCGTATTCATCTTTGTGGGCCTGAAACCACGGGCGGTTGTTGTTGGCGCTGAGGCGGCGCAAAAAGTCGTAAAGTTGTGGTATGTAGTTCATTTTGTAGTAGTAATATCCTCCCACTCAGCGTCTTCTATGCGTGTTTCGCTGTAGGTGGTGCGTGTGTAGGTTGTGGTGCCGTCGGCGCGTTGACGTATCTCCTCGGCTGTGAGCTCTATCTCCTGAAATTTCACATATTCGCCTACGTCGGCGTTGATGCGCTTGCGGCGTGGGGCGGGAGCTGACCATCCTCCCTTGCGCTCGCGTGGAGATGCTTCGTAGGGTGGGCGGTTGTAAGCGCCGGTGGCGTTGCGTATGGTGCGTCGGGCCTTATTCACCATGCCCACGATCTTCAGCAAGGGCACGATGACAAACCATATTATGAATATCAGAAATAGCAAACCAAAAAATCCCATAGTCTGCTCGAGAAATGTGTGTTTTCGTTAAGTTGATAAGTTACTGCTGAGGCAATAGCGCCGAGAGTATCAGGTAGAGTATGATGGTCCATGACAGGCCGGCCCATCCGCAGAATATCACGAAGAGCACTGCGGCTACGATGATGGCGTAGCGGCGGAAATTCTCACGCCAATCGAGATTCTTGAACTTCAGGGAGAACATCTTTACATTCGACACCATTAGCAGGCTCACGGCGAGGATTGCCAGATAGAGGAGCCAAGCAGCCACCGGGGAGTAAGCTCCGTTGCTCAGCTGATGCACTGTAAAGTCGACGGCACCGATCCAGAAGATGGCGTTGGCCGGTATAGGAAGTCCGATGAACGAGGTGGTCTGGCGGGTGTCGATATTGAATCGGGCGAGCCTCAATGCGCCCATCACTGGTATGAGCAGTGCGAACCATGCTGTCCATCCGGCCCCGGGATATTGGCTGATGAGCGAGTACACAAGGCATCCGGGTGCCACTCCAAAGCTCACCAGGTCGGATAGGGAGTCAAGCTCCTTGCCCAAGTCGGAGTAGGCTTTGAGCAGGCGCGCCATGAAGCCGTCGAGAAAGTCGAACACTGCGGCCGCACCGATACAGCAGTAAGCCACTTTGGCGTATTGGTAGTCGTGAGCAAATCCGAATTTTAAGGCATATATCGTTGCTACCACTCCGGCCACGAGATTGAGGCAGGTGATGGAGTTGGGAATCCAGCTGAATATACGTTTCATGCTTGTTGCGTTTAGTATTTTTTCGTTATACGTTGATATAACGTGTAGAGTGGCGCTATTATTTGGCAGGTAGCTGAGCTATCTGGGTGATGCCACCTACAGTGCGGTCGCCGATCTTCACAAACACCTCCGAGTCGAGGGGTATGTAGATGTCGACTCGCGAGCCAAATTTGATGAAGCCCATGTGATCGTCGATCGAAGCCTCGGCTCCGGGCTGAGCGTAGGTGACGATGCGGCGAGCCATAGCGCCGGCCACTTGCCGTACTAACACTTCAGTGCCGTCGGGGGTTCGTATCACCACTGTGGAGCGCTCATTCTCAACGCTCGATTTGGGCAAGTAAGCAGCCATGAAGCGGCCTGCATGGTGCTTGGCCACAAGCACTTCGCCGTCAACCGGATACCAGTTGGCATGCACGTTGAGTATACTCATGAACACCGACACCTGCATCACTTCGCGCTTGAGATACTCAGGCTCGTAAACCTTCTCGCAGGCTACAACCCGGCCATCGGCCGATGCCACCACTGCTCCCTTATGATTGCCCCGGAAATGGCGGTGAGGCGACCTGAAAAAGTTGACCGCCAGCAGGTATACCACCCCCAGCACCAATGTGGCGCCAATGGCAATGGCCATCGGGTGTACCCATATCCATAGCGGAACTAATATTATGGCGAATATTACGAAGAGTGTGATGAGCACCGGGGTCCCTTCGTGATGTATTTTGACAGTCATAACTGAGCACAAATTGGTTTATCGCACAAATATACGCCCTTTTGCTGTATATTGCAAGCACTCCCCCACTTTTTCACCTCTCCTGGCGCAAATCCCGCCGATAAATATCCATATAAAAGTTCCAGTAGGCCTTTCTATCTGCAAGATATTACCAGGTTAGAAAACTTTATTACCGCCGTAATTATTACCACGGTGACAAAGTTGTAGCTATTGAATCCGACTTGTAAGTAAGTTATTAATATCGGACATCGGTAAATGGATGGTGTGATATTGAACGATTTTGATTAACTTTGCGAATCTTTATGCCAGATAACAACCATACCAACATTACAGCGGCACAGCTCGGCACTCTATACTTGTTGCCATCAACGATGAGCGACGCCAGCATCGACCGTGTATTGCCGCCGCACAATGCGGAGGTGATACGCTCGTTGCGCCACTTCGTCGTGGAGAATGTGCGCACTACCCGCCGCTTTCTCAAGCGTGTTGACCGCAGTATCGACATCGACGATCTTACATTCGAGGTGCTCGACGAACATACCCAGCGCTCCGATGTGGCAGCCATGCTCGCACCACTGCTTCGAGGCGAGTCGATCGGCGTGATTTCAGAGGCCGGATGCCCGGCTGTGGCCGATCCCGGGGCTGCCGCAGTGGCCGAGGCCCACCGCATGGGGGCAAAAGTGGTGCCGATGGTCGGGCCTTCGAGCATCATGCTGTCGCTGATGGCTTCGGGCATGAATGGACAGCAATTCACATTCTTAGGTTACCTCCCTGTGGAGCGTCAGGCTCGTGCTGCGGCCCTAAAGGAGATCCAGCGCCGTGTGAGCCGCGACAACGTAACCCAGGTGTTTATCGAAACACCCTACCGCAACAATCGCCTAATTGCCGAACTCGCGCAGCAACTCCCGGGCGACATGCAGCTATGTGTGGCAGCCGACCTCACCGGTCCCGGCGAGTCGATAGTGAGCCGTAGCCTCAAGGAGTGGGCGCATGCCGCTTACGACTACGGTAAAACCCCGGCGATATTCGTCGTTGGTAACAACAGCTAACCCCGATAACAGCATGGCTCGATATAAGAAACGCATTATTTCACAGTCGGCGATGCCGGGGCTCTTTGATGAGTTTGAAACTCAGCCTGCGAGCATCGAAGAGTTGCCGCTACACCCGTCGATAGTGCGTCACGCCACGCAGGTGCGCCTCACCGGAGGCTCACCGCGGGTTGCCGAAACCACCGACGAGCCTGTTGTCGAGCCTGTTGAGCTTGTGGCCACTGATTCCGATATTTACTTCATGTCGTTTGGCAGCGGCTCGAGTGGCAATTGCGCCTATGTGGGTGACGACGAGTCGGGCTTCCTGATCGATGCCGGAGTCGATGCCGACAAGGTGACGGCCGCACTGAAGCGATGGGGTATACCCATGAGTCGCATTAAAGGGATAATACTGACCCACGACCATGGCGACCATATACGCGACGCCTACAAGTTGCTGCGCTCCAACAAGCACATGCTCCTCTACTGCACCCCTCGTGCCTTCAACGGCATGCTGCGGCGGCATAACGTGTCGCGACGCATCAAGGATTATCATAAAGCGATTTACAAGGAGATACCATTTGCCGTGGGCAAGTTTCGAATCACAGCATTCGAGGTGTCGCACGACGGTACCGACAACGCCGGATTCTTCATCGAACATGGCGATCAGCGCATCACCGTAGCCACCGACTTGGGATGCATCGGCGACCGTGCCGACTTCTACATGAGCCAGTCGCACTACCTGATGATTGAGTCAAACTATGACTATCAGATGCTCCGCAACGGCCATTACCCCGAGTATCTCAAAGCGAGAATAGCTGCCAACAACGGCCACCTCGACAACGTCGTCACCGCCCAGCAGGTTAGGAAATTAGCATCACTGGGACATCTGCGATACGTATTCCTATGCCATCTGAGCCGTGACAACAACACCCCCGAAATAGCGCTCACCGCCGTACGTCAGGCACTTCTCGAAGCCGGAGTGACAGTAGGCGACGCCAGCGACTCCCTCGAGTCGCGCCAGGCCCAGGTACAGCTCATGGCCCTCCCCCGCTACGACGCCACCCGCCTCTTCCGCCTCCACCTCTAAAGATCTTCATTTATAAGATTTATAAGACTTATACGACTTATAAGATATATAAAATTTATAAGATTTATGACAGGATTCTTGAAGATAGCGGGCGACTACACACAATGGAATGTGTATAGAAAATCAGTCATAATCTGCGATGTGACAGAGCTTTTTATCCGACGCGCCTTCCTCGACAAGACACGCACAATCGACCAGATGCGACAGGCGGCTCGCTCATGTAAGCAAAACATAGTGGAGGGGTGTAGCGATGCAACTGTATCGGCAGAAATGTGTATTAAACTCCTTGGAGTGGCTCGCGCATCAGTGCGCGAACTACTGGAAGATTACATGGATTATCTTCGTCAAAACGACCTTGAAATATGGGATAACAATGATCCACGTACAATAGCCACTCGTCGATATTGCGTACGGAATGATGACGCTAAAGAATTTGTAGCCAAATGTCGTGAGCGCTCGAATGAAGCGGTTGCCAATATAATGATAACCCAAATAAGGCAGATAGATGCGATGCTTGCAAAGGTGTTAAAGAAGGTAGAGGCTGAGTTTATTGCACGCGGAGGCATTAAGGAGGCAATGGCATCTGCCCGCAAAAATCACCGCGGGTATTAGTGGGGATAATACATAT
>CAMWOD010000105.1 GCA_947175715.1 uncultured Porphyromonadaceae bacterium | reverse complement strand
CAAAAGTACAAAATTTTCTATAAATTCGCGGTACAACTATTTTAAATTGTTGTCATAAACTATACCTCATGACCGAAAAAGAGATAAAAATACCTTACATCGAGGCTCAATATCAGGAGCTTGATGAGCAGGACCGCCAACTCGTCGACAAGGCTCTCGAGGCTACGGCCCGAGCCTACGCTCCTTATAGCAAGTTTAATGTCGGAGCGGCCATACTGCTCGACAACGGAGAGATTATAACCGGAGCCAACCAGGAGAACGCTGCGTTCCCCTCGGGCACTTGTGCCGAACGCACGGCATGCTACTACGCTCATGCCACTTATCCCGACGCTCGCTTCTGCGCTATAGCCGTAGCCGCTGTGGGCACTGACGGCAAGGAGTTGGAGGAGCCGTGCGCGCCATGTGGAGCGTGCCGACAGGCGTTGCTCGAATATGAGAAGCTGGCCGGACGCGACGTGCGTGTGATACTGGTGGGGCGCAAAGTTTTGTACCTGCTGCCATCGGTAAAATCGTTGGTTCCATTTGCTTTCGTAGAGTTTTGAAAGCCTGGTTATCGCTCGCCATGCTTGTAAGCGTGGTCATGACATCGTGTGTCAGCGGCAAGGGAGCTATGGAGTCGGTGCATGGTGATACTCTCACCAAGCATGCACAGCTCCTTACGCTTGTTGATGCCGGGGAGTACCGTGTGGCCGATATTCTCAACCCTTGGGACACCACCGAGGTGTTGCAGCGGCTCGTTATTTACCCTGCAGGTACTGAACTTCCAGCCGATGCGCCTCAAGGCGTGAGGTTGGAGACTCCGCTGCGCAATACTGTGGTGATGAGCAGTGTGCACCTGGGCGCTATAGATGAGTTAGGCGCTATCAAGGCCGTGAAAGGGGTTGCCGATGCGTCGTATATCAATATGCCTGAGATAGTAGCGCGACTCAGTGATGGCAAGGTTGCCGATGTGGGCTCGTCGATGGCACCAACTATCGAGAAGATTGTGATGGTCAACCCCGACGCTGTATTATATACACCCTATGAGGGACGTACATCGCTTGAGCTGAAAGGCACTAACGGCCAGGAAATTGCGATGGCCGACTGGATGGAGGGAACCCCATTGGGCCGCGCCGAATGGATGCTGCTCATTGGCCAGCTTTATGGTGAGCCGGTGAAGGCACGCAGCATTTATGACAATGTTGTAAAGGAGTACGAAAATATTTCCAAAGAGGCTTCCGACGTTGACTACCGGCCATTGGTACTCACCGAGAAAAGTTCGGATGGTATATGGTATGTGCCTGGTGGCGCAAGCTATATGGCAAGAATGATTGAGGACGCCGGAGGTCTCTATTTATGGCGCGACGACACAGCCTCGGGGTCGGTGCCTCTGAGTGTGGAGCAAGTGCTTGACCGTGGTTCGAAGGCTGATGTATGGCTTGTGAAAACCTACGGCTACGATCTGTCGCGCGACAATCTCGCCTCGGAAAACCCACTATATAAGGAAATTAAAGCGTTCAGCGATGACAATGTGTATGGTGTAGATACATCTTCATCGATGCTCTTTGAGGAGTTTCCTTTCCACCCCGAACGACTGCTGCTCGACTACTACTTGATGTTCCACCCCGAAAAGCCCGGAGAACTGCGATATTATCGACATGCCCGCTAATCATCAACAATTCAGGCATATATCAGGCTTCACTTTGCTTGCTATTTCTGTGGTACTGTTGGTGCCGCTATGCCTGGTGTACGGGCCTGTCGACATACCATTCGAAGAAGTGGTAAAATCGCTCACGGGGCAGGAGGTAAGTGAGCCTGGATGGCGCATGATAGTAATCGAGCTACGACTCCCGATGGCCCTTGCGGCGCTGCTGACCGGCGCTGCACTATCAGTGGCGGGACTGCTGCTTCAAACCACCTTCTGTAACCCTCTTGCGGGGCCGTCTATACTGGGTGTGTCGACTGGCGCATCGCTCGGTGTGGCCATTGTGATGCTCGGGCTGGGCAGCGCATTAGGAGTTGCGGGCCAATATGTCGCGACTATCACGGCCGCAGTTGTGGGTGCTATGTGCGTGATACTGCTGCTTATGTTTTTTTCGGCGTTAGTGCGCTCAACGGCTATGCTGCTGATTGTAGGCATAATGGTGGGGTATCTGGCCTCGTCGGTGATAGCGCTTCTCAACTTTTTTGCCACACAGGAGGGGGTGCACGGCTTCATGCTGTGGGGGCTGGGCACATTCTCGTCACTCACGCTGAGCAGGGTGGGAGTGATGGCGGCGGTGACTCTCCCCGCGCTTGGAGCGTCAATGTTGATGATAAAGCCGCTCAACGCACTGCTGCTGGGTCAGCGTTATGCTCAGAGCATGGGATTTAATGTCAAGGCCGTGCGCCATTTGCTACTGCTTTTGGCTGGAGTTCTCACGGCCGTTGTGACAGCGTTTTGCGGCCCTATCGGATTTATCGGTCTGGTTGTACCCCACATTACCCGCATGATAATGGGTACGTCAAACCATAATATATTGCTTCCTGCCACGGCATTGTGCGGCAGTGCTGTGGCGCTACTCTGCGCCCTTATTTCGGTGTTGCCGTCGATGGGTGGGGTAATTCCCATCAATGCTATAACCCCGGTGATAGGTGTGCCCGTGATAATATACATTCTGGTGGCTCGCCGCCGACTATCTTATTTCAACTGATATGGGCACACCGATTCTCTCAACTTCACAGCTCACAATAGGATACGGCGGTAATGCTGTACAGACCGATCTCAATCTTGAGGTGCGTCGGGGCGAAATGGTGTGTCTGCTCGGGCCCAATGGCGCTGGAAAGTCAACGCTGCTGCGCACTGTGAGCGGTGTGCAGCCTCCGCTCGGCGGCATGGTGATGATTGACAATAAGTTGCTGCGAGCATATTCGCCTCGTGAGCTTGCACGAAAAGTGGCGTTGGTCTATACCGATACTACAATGGCCGGGGCACTTACCGTGAGGGAGCTTGTGGCGTTGGGTCGACAACCGCACACAGGATTTTTCGGACGCCTGCATAGCGACGACCGCCAAAAAGTGGATGAGGCGATGAGCATTGCCGGAATCGGGTCGCTTGCGTCAAAGATGGTGGCGCAGCTATCGGATGGGGAGCGCCAAAAGGCTATGATAGCAAGGGCCTTGGCACAGCAGACGCCATTGATAGTCATGGATGAGCCAACGGCTTTTCTCGACGTGGCGAGCCGCCTTGAGGTGATGTCGCTATTAAAGCAGTTGAGTCGTGAGCATGGGGTGTCGATGCTAATTTCCACCCACGATGTGGCTTCGGCGGTGACAATGGCCGACACGCTGTGGCTTATGCGCAAAGATGGCGGAGTGATTTCGGGTACTCCCGCTCAGCTCGCAACAGATGAAAATGGCTTACCATCATTGTTTGCCGACCGCCACGTGGTTTATGACCCCACCGCCTCAGATTTCCGCCCTAAGTTTTAGGTGGGTGAGGGAGCGGAGCAGGTCGGCTTGGACGGCTTGGATGGCGGGGGCGATGGAGTCTTCGGTTCCGGGTCGAGGAGCGTGCTTGAGGAACGCGGTGCCGCTCACTACCCAACGGTCTCCGTCGGTTGAGAGGAATTGCAGGGGATTGACTGTGCCGTGAGAGGTGACGAGTAGGTTGGAGTGAAATCCACCGTCGCTCTCAAGTTCGATTATTTCAGTGGAATTTCCTCCGGCATTGAGGCTCATGCGCTCAGTGCGGTTGACAATCACTTCCTCTCTTTTTAAGGGGTCTACGTTAGTGAATGTACAGTATAATATGATGCCGTAGTCGGGATAATCGATATTGAGCCAGCGGGTTGAACCGTCGTCTGAGCCGCTGCGTTCGGGGAGGGCAACTTGAGCCTGAGCATTGGCCAGCCAGTGGACGGGAGCTTGCTCAACCACTACCATCGCAGTGTCGTAGATTGGCAGACGGGGATAGGCCGTAGGCTTGGGCACGGGAGTGTAGGACACCGCGGGTGTGGTGTCGCTCCAGATGCCACTGTCGCTGCGTTGGCCGCAGGCGGCAAGCAGTGATGCGACAGCTGATATGAATATAAGGTAACGCATATAATATATACGTCGGGTTACATGTGCTGGTTCTCGTCCATCACCTTTACGCGCACACTGGTGATGCGGTGATGCTCCACGTCGAGCACCAGGAAGCGGCAACGGCCATATACCAGCGGCTCCTTCTCCTTGGGGAAGTCGCCCTTTATAGCTAATAGCATACCTGCCAGCGTTTCACAGTCGGCGGCAACAGGCTCGTATAGCTCGGGGTCTTGCTCGGTGATGCGGAAGAAGTCGGTGAGCAATGTTTTACCCTCGAATATATAAGTATTGTCGGCCAAGCGTTTGTAGGTTTTCTCCTCGTCGTCGTATTCGTCGTCGATGTCGCCTACTATCTCCTCGAGTACATCCTCAAGGGTGACGATACCCTGTGTGCCACCGTACTCGTCGATTACGATGGCGAGGTGAATCTTGAGTTTACGGAAATCTTCGAGCAAGTCGTCGATCTGGCGCGACTCAGGCACGAAGTAGGGCTTGCGGATGAGTTTCTGCCACTCGAAGTTGGGGTCGAGCTTATCGACGTAGGGTAGGAGGTCGCGTGAATATAGTATACCCTTGATATCGTCCTGGGTATTCTCATACACAGGGATACGGGCATAGCCGCTCTCGATCACGATTTCCATCACCTTGTCGAATGGTGTGGCGATCGAAATATCGGTGATGTCGACGCGGGGAGTCATGATTTCGGATGCCGTGGTGTCGCCGAATTTTAGAATGCCTTCGAGCATATCCTTCTGCTCACCCTCCTGAATTGAAGTAAGCTCGAGCGCTTGCGAAAGCTCGTCGGTTGAGATCTTCTCTGCTCGTCGGGTTACTACCTTGTTTACAAGCCAGTTGCTTTTTACCAACAGTGATGACAATGGTGAGAAAATAGCGAGCAGCGCATTAATGCCGGGTAGTGAGTTCAGAGCCCATCCCTTTGGGTTGTTGTTGGCGTAAAGTTTGGGTATAATCTCACCAAAAAGAAGGATGAGGAATGTGAGGAGCACCGTCTGCAGCACAAATTCGGCCCAATCGGGCATCCCTTCAAATAGCGGCGATAGTGCGTAGCTGAGGATGATAACGATTGTGATATTTACCAGATTGTTGGCAATGAGAATGGTGGCAAGAAATTTTTCAGGCTTGCTCATTATGCCAGTAATCTGTTCACCTTTAGTGGGATGCGACTCCTCAAGCTCCTCAAGGTCGGCGCTATCGAGGGAAAAAAATGAAATTTCGCTGCCCGATACGACGCCCGAAATCACCAGGAATCCCCGGGAAAAAAGTATCGCTATCGG
>CAMWOD010000104.1 GCA_947175715.1 uncultured Porphyromonadaceae bacterium | reverse complement strand
CTTCACGATGATGGGCTGGTTGAGCGTATTTTGGGCAAACTTGCCACCCATGGCAGCGGTTGACTCGCAGCGGATTATATTTTTCTGAGTGCCGGCGATGAAGGCCTTTTTACCACCATGCTTGCACAGATGGTCAACCACGCCCTCCACTATTATCGTGTCGCCACTCTTTGCGAGCTGGGGTGCGTTTTTTAGCACATCTTCTACATTTACTTTCTTTGCGAGTTCTTCAGCGGTAAATACTGTGTCTTCGGCTTTTACATCCTTCTTGTCGCCGCCGCCACAAGAAGCAAGCGCTGTTGACATTACGATAATTGCCATAACGGCTTTAAGCATTGTTTTCATGTTTAATTGTTTATGGGTTTAAATGTTTAAGTGTTTAGTCGCAGGTGAGTATGAACGGGACGAATGAGAATATTCCAAAAAAGCAAGTTATCGCCGCCCCGTAGTAGAAGTGAGGCGAGTGTCGCTTCACTCCCATTAACGCTAATATCAAGGCCAATAGTATGTTCAGTATGGCAGCCGACCATGATATGTCGATAATACGAGGATAAGCAAGCGAATCATTTACCGACACAAACGAGAGCTGGTAGGGGAATATATACCTGCCGACCTTGGCCAGGAAAGACTCCTGATAAGCATAGTCATACTTGCCAAGAGGCTCAAGCGTGGTGGCATCGATTGCACGCCAACGCGAACCCTGTGGTCCAGTAATGCGAAATACGATATTCCATACGTTGCCCATCACCGTCAGGCGCTCGTTACGCGGGTCAATCTTCCCTATTTCAAGCGGCTCTACACTATAATCGCTCTCAATGAAGTACGGATTACCCTCGGTGTCAGTCATCAGGCCGAGGTGACGCGGATCGGTGGCTTCGAGTATCCACACCTTATCAGCCTTTACACCCTCGGGAAGATTGACTTTCACCACCATCGGGCGTCCGGCAAACTGCAGCATATTGAACACCTGCCCCTCGGCATCGACAAGCAAATAACCGTCGTCGCGCTGCTTGCGCGATGTAATGTTGGCGCTGAAATCGTGAAGCGGCTGCACGAAGCCCACGTTTTTCATTTCCTTGGTAAATCGTGCACTGCGATCCTCATTGATCGAGCCATCAGCGATACGTATAAACTCCATGCCGTCGGCTGTCCAGCGCCACACCTCCTCGGGATCTTCGAAGTCTGAGCGCTCAGGGCGCGACTCCATTATCATGAACACCTCGGGAGTCACCTTATTGATGTCGTGAGGAGTGGATGTAAGCACCATTTCGCCCGATTTGAGATTGTGTACCGATGTTTCAATACCGGCAATAGTGTCGGGCATGCGTTTGCGTGCCATCAGGTTGCGGTAATACATCTGAGGTATCAGCGAGTCGCGGTCGTCCTTGGTAAGTACGCCCTCAACGGGTTTACCATCCGAATCCACCAAGGTGATTTCCTGGGTTTTATCATCGTTGGTAACAGACTTTACCCATGCGTTGGCCACAGGTGAGTAAGCCATGAACGGTTCGCTCTTAACATCAGGGAGCATCAGGCGATAAAGCCAAGGGAGAAACCAGCTTAACACTATGATCGCTACTGTATAGAATACTATGTTGGCTATCTTTTTCATACAGCTTATTGGCGGCCCTCCTTAAACCGATATACCGACCTGTAGGTCAGCGCTATTATTGCTATCATTACTAATATCACAGCTACGATCATAGAGTTGTAGGCCTCGGGGGCGTCCTGCATGAACATTACCGTGAGCACACCGATGCCGATAAGGCTCAGCAGAATGCGCTCGCGCCACGTACCCTCCAGGCACACCGATGTGGCAAATAAATATGCTATATATCCTGCAAAAAACCAGGGAAGCGCCGTGAGCACACCACGGCACACAAGCTCATGAGGCAGAATTGTCGACTCGTAGCAGAATACAGTGGCTATTATACTACAGTAAATCATTGTGAGTTCCACCAAGCCGGTAAGCAGCATCAATCCCACCAATTTCTCGGATGAAATGGGGAGATGAAGTGTCAGTTTCAGTCGCTTGTTGCTCATTTCCGGAGCCATTTGCGAGACACCTATGGCCAGACCTATAAGCAATGGCACATAGCGCAGCGCATCGATAAACATCTGATCCTTCATAAGCATGATGAGCCACACATGGTCGACTCCCTTGTTAACGACTATTCGGTTGATTCCCAAGTCGGCATAAATAGCTACTGCCAGACCCAGCACCAGGCACACCATAAAAGTGCGGCTGGTTTTAAGCCATTCCTTATAAAATATAGCTTTTATCATACGGCTATCAATATTTTCCTGTTAAACCAATAAATGCGTCCTCAAGAGACATAGGGATTGTGGTGAAGTTGGTCACCTCCACACCTTGACCCTGCAGCCTATTTTTCACTTCATCAGCATCTTTAAATGAGAACACCTCGCCATGCCCCCTCACCACCGATGGATTGAGCAGATCAGCATCGCTATCAATATTTTCAGTCTTAGTATCAAATTGATAGCAATGAAACGTATCCATAAGCTGCTTCACCGGTTGCTGGGTGAGGATTTTGCCATAATCGAGCACTATCACATCGTCGATGAGCCGCTCCATATCCTGTATGATATGCGAGGTCATAAACACCGTCTTATCCTCGCTCTTCACAAAGTCGCGCAGATATTCCACAAACAGTCGGCGATACCCTGGGTCAAGTCCCAGTGAGAAGTCGTCGAGCACAAGCAGGTCGGCATTTTGCGCCAATATCAATCCCAATGCCACCTGCGAACGTTGCCCGCACGACATCGACTGGATGCGCTGGCGGGGTGATACATGCAGCTTACGCATCAGTTCGTAGTAAGCCTCCCGATTCCACCGCGGGTAGAACTTGGCATAAAAGCGTTCGATCTGCTCGATGGTCATGAACGCATATTGCACGTGCCCCTCAATCAGCAGGGCGATACGCGAGCGAGTGGCGGCATCCATCGTAGTAATGTCGCGCCCGAATATCTTGCATTGTCCGCTCTGGGGCTTGAGGTAGCCCATGAGAATGTTGATTGTGGTAGTCTTTCCTGTACCGTTCTTACCCAACAGGCCCAATATGTGGCCCTGAGGCACATCAAAGCTCAAATCCTTGTAGATCAGTCGCCCTGTGCCATAGCGTTGGGTAAGGTTTTTTACTGAGATTACGGGTTCCATTGATATAATTGGTTATTACATGTTCAGAATACTACTCCAGCCGTGACGATGGCTTGTGTTGACTTACCGTGGCCACTAATCCAGCTGCGTCGGGCTTTTGCCTCTATCTGCAGGGCTATGGCATGGGTCATATTATATGATGCTCCCAACGACACTCCGAGGCTACGCGAATCGGCGATGAGCATATCGAAGTTATGGTAAACCATCTCCCCGATTGGAGAAACAGGGTTTAGTCCGGTGAGTTTACAATTTAGTGATGAGGCATAGTCGATCACCCCTTCGATGCAAGGCCGCAGTCTTACACTACCTGCATCAAAAGCCAAGGCAGCCTGGAGTTTCACACCGAGACGATCAGCTTCGAGGTCGCGCGAGGGTGTACGATAGTTCTCATGCTCATAGAAGTAGAAACCCCCAGGCACAATATCGAGTGAGGTATTGTCCCGGATAGCTATAGTCATAGGCACATCGAGCAGCGCCGTCACGCAGTCGCTATAATAATATGTATGATGCCCTATATAGTTATAGTCGGTGCCCACCGATGAGCCGAACAGGTTTTCGGTGCCTATACGCCTACGCCACTTCAACATAGCTCGAGGAGCTATAGTTAACCTCTGCGCGCTACCTTTCCATCCGGCCTCACCCTCACAGTGGTAGCTCGTGGCGTGGCTTAGTGTTATATTGTTGAAGTCGCGTAATATCTGCTTCATATAGTCGTGACGATAGCGGATAGCTCCCCATGCTCCATCTCCACCAATAGGGGTGAGAGTCAAGGCCATTCGGTAGCCTAAACCGTCGTATGCGGCGTTTTCGGCTGAATTGCCGCTGAAACGATTATATACGGTGCCCAGCCCAGTGAAAACGTATACTCGGATATTGTTGACCGGATTGTAAAATTCAAGGTCGCAATCCTGGTTATAGACATTAAGTCCTAAGGCAGCTCCTAAGTCGTAGTTCCCTAACGTGCGTGTCACACCGAGGTCAACATTTAAGTCGGACACTACTATCTTATCACGTGGGTCGCGGTCGCGATAGTCAATTGATGCCTGATAGCTTGCTTTCGCTCCCCATCCCCACCTGCCCGAACGTCCGGCGTAACCTCCGTAGAAGCTATAACGGCGTTCCGAGAGGTTTCCTCCCACCGAGTCACCGAGCACATAGGGCGCGATGCGGTCGTAGTCGATCGACTCAGTCCACTTGAGATTGCGTAATTGTCCGGTAGAGAATTTTGCGCCGCCCCAAACTACTGTGCTGGAGTTGTATCGCATGTACGAATCAGCACTTAGTCCCCCAAGCAAGTGTCCGCTACCTTCTTGCACCACAAGAGACTCGTCAGCACCACTATAGCTCCCTACGGCGTTGAAAGTCGATCTGCTTGCTTCGAAGCGAGTAAACATTGCCGCAGGGTTACTAAGGTATGGTAGTGTCGCCACATCGACTGTGGCAGCGTCAATCACAGCCGCACCGCGGATGTCGAGCGCATCACGGGCAACCACTGTCAACGAGGCCAGTATCAGTATATATGTAGCGACTGTTCTTATCATTTTTCCAAAGTTGAGATATGACGCACTTCGAAGTCTTGTGCCGAATCATTGGTATCCATTAATATCTTGCGGCCATCGGGCGCCACAGATACAACCTTGCGAACGAAGCACCGACCGAAACGCTCGGGGTCTTTGTCGACTTGCGATATGGCAGCATAACTCATATCGATTGAGCTACCCAATGCTCCGAACACCCATACCTCGGGATTGCTGAGGTTCACGCCGTCGATAATCCACTCGTTGGGCACAAGGTATGCCTTATCGTTGTGCATCTGGGTACCGATGGCGCTTATGTAGTCGTATGGGCCATGGTATTCGCTGAGATACTGCTCGGCTGTCATCCCTTCCGGGAAACGTATCAGGGCGTATGAGCGGTTGCACTGGTTGGATATAATCCACACCGTCAGCGAGTAACAATACCATTTATCGAGATTGACCACCTGCGGGTTGTCGGTATCAAGGGGGTTATCATCGACCCATTCAAAAGCGGCATCGGTGTGATTGAGAGCACCAGGCACCTGGGCACTCCAGTCAATGGCCTGATCGACTACCTTAAGCGATTCACCAGGCTTTATGGGGTAGTCGGTGCCACTGCCGGGAATTACCCATAATGTGCCAGCAGTGAATACCGAGCTACGGTCATTCTCGGGTGTCAGCACTTCGTAGG
>CAMWOD010000103.1 GCA_947175715.1 uncultured Porphyromonadaceae bacterium | reverse complement strand
AACAGATGGAAGGCAAGGTAATCATCATCTCGGCACCATCAGGTTGCGGAAAGTCTACTATCATCAATGCCATCATGTCGAAAGGCAACATCGACATGCGTTTTTCAGTATCGGCCACCAATCGAGCACCGCGCACCGGCGAAGTTGATGGCGTAAACTATTACTTCCTTACCGACAAGGAATTTCAGGACCGAATCGACGCGAATGCTTTTGTAGAATATGAGGAGGTATATAAGGGACGTTATTACGGCACACTTCGCAGCGAAGTAGACAGAATACTCGAATCGGGACATAACGTTGTGCTCGATATTGACGTAAAAGGTGGACTTAACGTCAAGAGGCAGTTTGGCGACCGTGCCTTGAGCATATTTATTAAGCCCCCGTCGATCGATGCTCTACGCTGCCGACTGGAAAAGAGAGCTACCGACACCCCCGAAGTTATAGCCGAACGCATATCGAAGGCCGACTATGAGCTATCATTTATCGACCAATATGATAGCGCTATAGTCAACGATGATCTTGAAACTGCAATAGCTGAAGTAGAAGGCGCTATCAACGATTTTTTGCTCAGGCCATGAAGCGTGTAGGCATATTTGGTGGCTCATTCGACCCGGTGCATATCGGACACACAGCCTTGGCCAATTACATCGTTCAGACTGGTATGGTAGATGAAGTGTGGCTAACGCTATCACCTCAAAACCCATTTAAAATAGGGCATCACCTCACTGACGATGAGCACAGATTGGAAATGCTGCGCATCGCTACATCGCAATTTCCGGAGATAATCAGACCTTGCGAAATTGAGCTCTCTATGCCACGACCATCCTACACAATTGACACCCTCCGCTCGCTCGCTCAACTACATCCCGACTACAGATTTAAATTGATCATAGGTGCTGATAACTGGCTCAAATTCGACAACTGGCGCCTGCATGAAGCGATCATACAGGAATTTGGAGTGATTATTTATCCGCGTACAGGTTATGAAATCGCATCCGAAAAGCTTCCTGACAATGTAACCGCTATCGATGCTCCCAAAATAGAAGTGTCGAGTACATGGATCCGTAACGCTATTGCTAAAAACCGCAATGTGAATTACTTCATGCCTGCGGGTGTTTACCCTTATATCAAAGATAACAAACTTTATACTATAGACTATGAACACTAACACCATTGCCTTCGTGGGCCTATGCAGCGAGTATTGCCAAACCTTGGAAAATGTGTCACAGATGACTTCCAACGAGCTTGTGCAATCACTCGTAAGACTTCTGCCACGCCTCTATATAGCTGCTACAGATCTAAAAAATGATTCAATCGACCCAAATGATGGATACATTAATGCAGTACTCGATGAGGAGTACTACGATTCCATCAGGCGCTCTATCGAAGGGGTATTAGGTGGAGATGACACATATCTGGAAGTGTTTGAGGAGGATATGAAATATTCCGACACTCCCATTGGAGCAAGCATATCCGAATCACTGGCCGACATCTTCCAGCCATTGTACAATTTCTTAGCTATGATCGACAATGCTCCCGACGAAATAGTTGACGCTGCAGTTGGCGCCATACACTATGACTTTGAAGCATATTGGGGTCAGACTCTATGCAATGTGATGCGACCTTTACACCACCTTGCCGTGTCGTCGGGCAATGACGATGAGGCCATATAATTATTTTTTGTATTTTTGTGACCAAAATCTGCAGTATGTTCAAATCTATACGAACTCTTATAGCAGCATTGGGGGTTACTGTATCCCTGACATTGGTTGCTGCAACGCTTACCCATAAAGTTCAGCCAGGTGACACTGCTTACAGTATTGCCAAACGCTATAACATTACGTTAGAGACGCTATATAAATACAACCCTCAGACTCGCCAAGGTGTAAAAGCAGGCGATGTGCTCGTAATACCCGATAATGGTACTGCAAGCCAACAGCAAGAGAAGCCCATTTCTGAAAAGAAGTTTCATACGATTGAAAAGGGGGAGTCACTTTATGGCATTGCCAAAAGTTATGGCATGACAGTTGACGAACTCCTTGCTCTCAACCCCGAAGTAAACTCCGAAGGGTATACTGCCGGAACAGTCCTGCGCCTGAGCAACAACACCAGTGAGGAAGTACACACTGAGCAACCCTCACAAAATTCTCAACTTGCAAATGGATTAAAAGCTATAAAAAATGGTGTAAAGATTAATAAGGCCGACACCAATGCTGAAATAGCCGCTGCTTCTGCAGCTATTGCCTCTGAGACAGTAAATAATGAGGTGTCGGCTGAAAAAACGGCTCAACCACTGCAGCCCAAAATAGCCCCAAGCAACAATACAGTTGTGTTGATGCTCCCATTCATGTCGGATGCTGTGGACACCAAAGATAAATTGGCTCAACATTCCACCGACTTCTTGCGCGGTTTCTTGATTGCCGCCGACACCTTATCGCATCGCGGTGCGAACGTCAATATACTCGTTTGCGATACACACAACAATCTTGACACTGTGCACTCATTGCTTACCCGACCTGAAGTCCAGCAGGCAGCTGTCATCATAGCGCCAAGCGACACTATGCAATTGCAGACAATCGCCGCAAATGCCAGCGAAAACACATGGGTTTTCAATGTATTTGCTGTTAAAGACCCCACATTCCTCAATAACAACCGAGTGATTCAAGGCAACATACCCCACGATGAGATGTATGGAAAAGCTATCGACGCATTCATGGCTCGCTATAATGGGTTCACCCCTGTATTCCTCACCAATAACAATGAGGCAAAGAACGACAAGGCTGAATTTACAGATATGTTGCGCTCGCAACTTCAAGCTGAGGGTCGCAATTATATCGATATTGCATACAACATAGCTCTCACCGAAAAATTCCTAAGCGATCTTGACCCTCAAGGACAGTATGTATTCATACCGGCTTCGAGCTTAAAAAGTGAGTTCAACTATTACGCATCAGCAATTGCGAAATTCCGTGAAGATCATCCAGAAGTCACAGTACGCTTTTTTGGCTATCCTGAGTACGTGACCTTCAAAGGCACAACCCGAGAGGCGCTTGGCGAACTAAACACCACTATTTATTCTCGCTTCTTCTGCGATGATATGGACTATAAGGTGCGTAAACTCAACAACCAGTTTATCACAAAATATGGACGCGAGATGCTTGAGGTATACCCATCACAGGCCATTCTCGGCTACGATTTAGGCACATACCTTATAAAAGCGCTCAGAGGAAACCTTTCCAATGGCACTTTAGGCTCGCCAGCAGCTGGCATTCAAACTCCTATCAATCTCGACTACGACTCCACAACCGGTCCTGTCAACACCGCTATATATATCATCACATTCACCCCTGGCGGTTTGGCCGATAAGACAGTAATGTAAAATCCCAACTGATGATCTCACTCCGACATATAATTACAGTCATCGCAGCCTCATTCGTAATGTTTAGCACCAATGCCGAGACTCACTATAAGCCTCAGATTCGTGTTGGTGGCAAGGCTGGTGTGACGATGTCGCAAATGTCGTTTTCACCATCGGTGAGCCAGAAGATGACCAACGGCTTTATCGTTGGCGCCACATTTACCTACGCCGAGGAGAAACTTTTCGGGCTAAGGGCCGAACTCTGTATCGAACAGCGCGGATGGCAGGAGGATTATGATGAGCTGTCACACATTTTCAATTATCAACGACACTTAACCTACATTCAACTTCCTCTGCTTACTCAGATCCAATTTGGTTCGGCTAAGTTCAAGGGTATTATCACCCTCGGACCTGAAGTAGCCTACATGATAGGTGATAATGCGTCGGCCAATTTTGACTATAACAATATTGGTACTCTCACCGACTACCCCGTAATAAACCGCATGAACGAACAGCTCACTATGGAGGTGGCGCGGAAATTTGACTACGGTATATCAGCCGGCCTTGGCATGCAATGGAATATGACCCGCGTGCACGCAGTGTCGCTTGAGGGTAGATTTTATTATGGCTTGGGGAATATATTTCCTGACCGTCGCCGTGATGTATTCAGCGCTTCACGAGGCATGTCGATACAAGTCACTCTCGGCTACAACTTCAGGCTGAAATAGCTATGGACCTCGACGCCGCCGAAATAGCCCAAACAGCCCGCGAACTACTCAAGCGACATTGGGGATATGATGATTTCAGAGAGTGTCAGCTCGAAATTATCACATCAGTGCTTCGAGGGTACGATACACTTGGACTACTACCTACTGGTGGAGGAAAATCCATTACCTTCCAGATTCCCGCATTGGTCCTCGACGGCCTGACGATTGTAGTCACTCCGTTGATTTCGTTGATGAAAGATCAAGTTGATAACCTACGCCGGGTTGGAATCCGAGCCACATACCTCCACTCGGGCATGTCGATGAGTGAGCATCGGCTTGCTATAACACGTTGCCGACTGGGTCGTGTCAAAATTCTCTACGTATCTCCCGAAAAACTCCAATCTCGCTCATTTTTAGAATCGGTCACACAATTTAACCTTGGGTTGATTGTGGTTGATGAGGCCCATTGTATTTCGCAATGGGGCTATGATTTCCGCCCTTCTTATCTCAAGATAGCATCGCTGCGCAAATTGTTCCCTGAGGTCAATGTACTTGCCCTCACGGCCTCGGCAACAAGCGAAGTGGTTTGTGACATTATGAGCCAACTCCTGTTCAAGGAGCTTGACCATGTGTATGCACGTTCGTTCCATCGAGACAATTTGTCATACATTGTGAGACAATGCGACCACAAGGACACCATGCTGCTTAAAGTGCTAAGAGGGGTAAACGGTTGCGGCATTGTATACGTGCGGTCGCGTCGTCGTACACGTGAAATCGCTCAACTTCTTTGTGACTCAGGCATCTCGGCTTCTTATTACCATGCCGGACTCACTCCCGAAGAAAAAGACCAGCGCCAACAGTCGTGGAAAGAAGGGCGTACCCGCATTATCGTGGCTACTAATGCATTCGGCATGGGTATTGACAAGCCTGATGTGCGGGTGGTTGTTCACTACGATCTTCCATCTTCGCTTGAAGAATATTATCAGGAAGCGGGTCGAGCAGGTCGCGACGGTCTACCTTCCTATGCCGTTGTGCTCACTAACGCTTCAGACAAGCGCACGCTATCACGACGATTGACCGAAGCATTCCCTCCCAAAGATTTTATAACTCGTGTTTATGAGCTTGCAGGTAATTTTCTCAATGTGGCAGTAGGGGAGGGGTATGGTCGCACATACGAGTTTCATACCGACCAATTTTGCCTTACTTACAACTTGAAGCCTGTGGCAGTGCGCAATGCGCTCACCATCTTATCGCAAGCTGGCTATATAGAATATGTGGATGAAATTGCATCTCGCTCACGTATCATGATGCTGATGCGACGCGATGAGCTTTATTCGCTCAATATCACAGAGCTTGTAGATAAAG
>CAMWOD010000102.1 GCA_947175715.1 uncultured Porphyromonadaceae bacterium | reverse complement strand
TCCTATAAGACGATCAAATAACGATTCGTAAGAACTGTTATGATAAAAACTTTCAAAAATTGGTAGTGTTATATATTTGTTTTATATTTGCAAATAAAATGATAGCATTATGGAAGCAGCAATACAAAAGAAAGCAACAATGTTCCGCTTGAATGTAGATTTAATTGAACGGCTTAAGGAGCTTGCTAAACGTGAGCACCGTAGTCTAAATAACTTTGTGGAGTGCGTATTGTTGGATGTGGCTTACAACGAACCTAACGAAATAACTAAAGCTGCTATTGAGGAAGCACGTAGCGGAAAGTTGAGAGATGTTTCACCGGTGGATACATCATCGGTGGATGCTATGTTTAAGTCAATGGGATTATGAAACGTCTTAAACCGTCCACTCAATATAAAAAGGATTTAAAGAGGATTCGGAATAATCCAAAGAAAGCGGAAGCTCTCTTAAAAGTTCTTCACTTGCTTGAACACGAACAAGACATTCCTCAAGAGTATAATCCTCATATGCTAACAGGGGATTACAATGGATGTATGGAATGCCATATACAGGGTGATTTCCTACTGATTTGGATTGATGAGGATGCCAAAGAAATAGATTTGGTTCGTCTTGGTTCCCATTCTGAATTATTTGGTAAAGGAGTTAAGCGATAGTCATACATTACTACCCACTTTGAGCTTGCCGTTTAAACATGTTCCGCAATATCGGGCGAAACATGCTTTACGTTCCTCGGGTATTGTGCTGCGGATTGGCTTAATTGATGTAGGGGATGTTAGAAAAATTGAGGGGATGGAGCGGGTATGTGGGGGAAAATCGCTATCTTTGCGGTACCTATAATCACTCAACACTAATTTCATAAATCTAAGGGTAATAACAAGGTCTTAGAGTTTGTAAGGTTCACTTTTAGTATCGATATGCCTTTTGGGGTCTATCAGCCATTCTGCTCTTGGGATAAGAAGTTGCCAGTCAAGTATTAAACTATGCGAAAAATGCGTTGTTTGGGCTCAGTGATTGCAGCCCTGATGTCAGTAGCCACCATGCAAGTGTCGGTGGCTCAGCAACCTGTGATAATCGGAGGGGGCTCTATCTCGTCAGCTCCTCCCACTTATAAGGCGAAAACCGTGCAATCGGGCCCTGGCTTTAACGCCACGGCGATGCTTTCGCGCAAGATATATGCTGAGGAGCTCCCCGCTACCGCCGATGGCGCTCTGCAAGTGCCGGGACGCCCCATCCCCACCAATGACTGGTGGACTGATGTGATCAATAATCGCTACAGCGGCGCGCTGTGGAGCTATCCGGCGATGCTGCGCACTTCGGAGGAGGGTGTCGAAATCAAATATCCAACTTATTGGGCCGATGCGGGCAAGGAGGTGAAAAGCCGTTCATCGATCACCGTTGGTGCCAGCGACTACCGTGCGGATGCCGCTATAGCCCGCGACTGGCACGACTGGGATGTGGTGATGGCACTACCCAACACCGATGGCGATGGTGAGATGGTGGTGACTGCCGTTCATGGCTCGCCATTCACATGGATTGAGTTTAATGGCCTCACGCCTGAGCTTCAATTTAGTGCTACACCCACGCTGTTTGGTCAGGCCAAGGGGTATCTTGGGGTGAAGATTGGTGATGACCATTACGGTATTTACTGCCCTGAATGGAGTCATCCTACTCTCAATGGTGAGGGTGTGATGACTTTCGCCCAGGAAACACCCTGGGTTGTCGTGGCGCTGCTGCGCAATGCTGCCGAGCTTGATGCGTTTGCACGCTACGCCACGTCGATACCCCGCGACACCCGGGTGGAGTGGGTCTATCAGGAGTCGACGGCCACCGTCAACACAACGTGGCATGTGGAGGCTGAGAATCTGCGAGATCGGGGAGCGTCAGCACCAGTGTTGCAAGGCTTTCTACCTCATGCTTACAAATACGCCCTTGCTGGGTCGACGTTTGGCTTTATCGACAATCAAGGTATACTCACACCCCGCGGCACGCTGCTCTATGGGGCGTCGGAGAGTGGCACATTCGCTTACTCCTATCGCTTCTCGGGCATGCTCCCGGCCTATGCAGCTCCCGATGCCACGGTCGACGATAAGTTTAAGGCTGAGGTACTCCGTGACTTGATGAAAGAGTATGCGTCGAAGGGCACTTTCGGCGGTGACACCTACTGGGGTGGCAAAGGGCTTGTGCAGATGGCGCTTAACATGAGCTTTGCCAAGCAAGTGGGCGACGAGGAGATATATGAGCAGTCGAAATCGCGCCTTAAAGAGGCTCTCAGCGACTGGCTGATGTATACGCCAGGTGAAGATAGCAAATTTTTCAGCTACTACCCACGCTGGGGTGCGATGCTCGGCTTTGACGTTTCTTACGATTCCGACGCTTTCAACGACCATCACTTCCATTACGGTTACTTCATCTACGCCGCAGCACTGCTGTGTATGGAGGATAAGCAGTTTGCCGCCGACTATGGCGATATATTGACAATGATAGCCAAGGACTATGCCAACTGGGATCGCTCTGACGCACGCTTCCCATTTATGCGTACACTCGACCCCTGGTGTGGCCACTCGTGGGCCGGAGGTCTTGGCGATCATGGCAATGACAACGGCAACGGACAAGAGTCGTCGTCGGAGGCTATGCAGAGCTGGGGTGGACTCTACCTGCTGGGCGTGGCGCTCGGCAACCGCGAGATGCGCGACGCCGGTATATGGGGCTGGACCACCGAGGCTCATGCCACACGCGAATATTGGTACGACGTGGATGCCCCGCGCCCGGCAAACGATGGTGGGCGCAAGGCTTGGCCCGGTAAAGGTGATCGTAAGGGCAACTATGACTATTCGGAATACCCCTATGCCTACAATTCGAATATCACGGGCAAAGGTATAGGGTGGTGGACATGGTTTGGCGGCGACCCGCTGTTTATGCACGGCATACAATGGATGCCGATTTCTCCGGCGCTCGACTACTTGTCGTGGGACACCGACTTTGTGTCATGGGCGCTCGACGACATGCTGTCGGGTGCCAATTCGTCATATTCGCATTCATGGTTTGACGACACGTATAACGCCGATAACGGGGAGCGCATCGAGCCGCTGGCCTACAACGACTGGGGCAACGTGGCGTTGTCGTACATGCAGCGTTACGACCCGGCGGGTGCTTCCGATATCTTCGACGAAGCTCTGCGCCGCAGGTTGCACATAGCCACTTCGGTGAGCACATCACATATCTCCTATTTTGTGATACACAGTCATTTGACTTACGGCGACCCCGATTTCAGCGTGCATGCCGATATGCCCACTGCGCAGATGACACGCCGCAACGGAGTGGCATACTACCTGGTATACAATCCCGATGCCGACGACCGTATAGTACGCTTTTACGACGCCAACAATGCCTTGATTAAGAGCGTGAATGCTCCGGCTGAGCGATTTGTGGCCATCAGCGCCGACCCAGTGGCTACATTGCTGCGGGGTGAGGTCGACGGTGGTGCGATAATTCCACCGGGCGAGAGTGCGCTGGTGTGTGCCGACGTGCTCGACCAGTACGGGGCCAAAATGACCGGGGAACCGGTGTCGATGACGTTATCGCAAGGTGCGCCGGCTTCAATATCAGGGCGTAGTGTTGTGGTAGATGCTTCCGCAGCAAGGGGCTCAAAATTCTCTCTGTGGCTAACAAGTGGCTCGCTAAGGAGCGAAATCGAGGTAACGGTCAACGATCGTCCTGTAGCGGCAAGTTGTACTATCTCAGGGGTGCCTGATATGATAGAGCGTGGCAATACCCTCGAGCTGCAGCTTAATGTCACAGACCAATATGGCACAACCACTTCCCCCAGCGACGTGAGGTGGACTGCTGTGGACGATCAGGGCTCAACGAGTACCTTAACCAATCCAGCTTCATTCAACCGCGCAGGTGTTTATACCATACAAGGCATCTCAGCTGCTTCAGGAGCTAAGGCGACGGCTCGACTGTTTGTTACGCCCACATTACCTCTCATATCATTGAACGCCAATGTGATGGCATCGAGCGCCGAGAATGTTGGCACTCTCCCCTCGGGAGCTGTCGACGGCAACGTGGCTACTCGTTGGGGTAGTGCACACACTGCCGATGAGTGGCTTGTGGTTGACCTTGGCGAGCAGGGCTACCTGTCGAGAGTGGCAATCCTTTGGGAGGCTGCATACGCCAAGCGCTACGAGGTGCAAACAGCCCGATTCGACGCTCCAACCAAAAATATCACTGTGAACTATGCCGGCACATGGCAAAGTATCACCGTGCCCGTCGATGATGCATGGGTCACTGTGGCCGATGAGCAACTTAATTCGGCCGGAGAGAAGGTAACGCCTATCAACACTTCGGCCCGATACTTGCGCATCAAGGGTGTTGAACGTGCTACCTCGTATGGCTATTCGCTCTATGAAATAGGTATTTACGGTATAAAAGGATCGATAGCCGATGACGCTCTGATAGGCATAGATTTCCCGCTGCCTCAGGCTATTGACTCGGGCGAGACCATAAAACTCGATGCCGTGGGGTATCAACGCGATGGCCGTGCCCGGCGTGACATAGCTGTGAGCTGGTCGGCCGACAAGGAGGCGACGTTTGCAGGAAATGACTTCACGCCCACCTCACATGGCATTTACACGCTTACAGCAGCCGTGGCCGGAGCAGGCTCGAGCACTGGATACACCTTCGTTAACGAGGTGGAGCGCCCGGTGTCGGTGACCTTTGACACCGACATATTCACCGTCATCGCCGGACATGCTACTGTAATACCGTATACTGTGATGAATCAATTCCTTGCGCCATATACAGGTCAATCCTGCAATATCCACACCAGTGTGCTCGACGACAATGGTTATCCTACCATCGAAGCTCAATTTGACGTAGTTACTGGGTTGTTCACATCCAATGTCAGAGGGATTTATACCATAGAATTTGAAGACCTGGGGTCGTGCAAGGTGAAGGTGATTAACATGTCGGAACTCAATCTTGCCCTCAACAAGCGCGCCACGGCCTCGAGTGTTCTTGGTGGCAATAAGGCTGCGATGGCTGTCGATGGCAATTCTGGCACTCGATGGGAGAGCGAATGGTCGCAACCGCATCATATCACAGTCGACCTTGGCAAGGAGTACAATGTTGATCGTGTGGTGATTGATTGGGAGGGTGCTTATGCCAGGAGATACCGACTGCAATCGTCGACCGACGGCGCAACATGGAGCGATTTTTACACCGATGCGGCTTCAAAGGGTGGGCGTGAGGAAATTACATTCCAGCCAGTGAAGTTGCGCCATCTGCGTGTGTGCTGCGACGACCGTGCTCTTCAAGCCTATGGGTTCTCAATATACGAGCTTGAGGCTTATGGCAACGAGGTGGCCAACGACATTGTTTTAACTCCCGCCGATGCTACCACATCATACGGCGAGCAGTGGTACAACATGCAGG
>CAMWOD010000101.1 GCA_947175715.1 uncultured Porphyromonadaceae bacterium | reverse complement strand
TCGCAACTTAAGCGCATGAAGTGATGGGCTGCGGTACACTCATGGATTGTGTGGTCTACTATCCAGTGGCGATTGGCCATCTCTGCGATTGCCGACACCTCGTGCGACACGCAAATTATAGTATGCCCCGGAGCCAGCTCACCGATTATATCATAGATGCGATGCTCAAAGTGCTTGTCGAGATAACTCAGCGGCTCGTCAAGCACTATCACCGACGGGTCGGATATCAGCGCCCGTCCCAACAGCGCCCGTTGCAACTGGCCACCTGATAAGTCGCCGATAGGTGAGCCACTGTGAGCACGCAACCCCACCTGGTCAATCATCGCTTCTACCAGCTCGCTCTTGGTTTCATTATCCATCTTTACCCCAAGAAGCCCCGAGGCTATTACCTGGCGCACATCGATGGGGAAGTGTGAGTCAATCATATTCTTCTGCGGCAGATAGCCAATCGACAAGCGCGACAACAGGCCCCCCTGCTCATCCCAGTAGTCGACCGATCCACAAGTGGGTCGCAGCAGCTTGAGTATAATTTTCAGCAGCGTGGTTTTACCACCTCCGTTCGGGCCGGTAATGGCAACGAAATCGCCGCGATTGATCTGCAATGTGATGTCGGTAAGCACTGTGCGGGTGTCCCACCGCATCCCCACATGGTCAAGAGTTATCAGTTTACTCATTGTCGGTCAATGCATTAACCACCTTTTCCATTTCACCCAACCAGTTGGCGTTCATCGGATTGATGGTGACGGTGTTGACTCCAATCTCGCTGGCCACGGTCGATGCCTGCCGCGAGTCAAACTCTTGCTGCACAAACATCACCTTGGCGCTATGCTCGCGAGCGTGCTCTATGCGCTCACGCTGGGCATTTATTGTGCTCTCCTTACCCTCCTGACCTACAGCTATCTGCTCCAAGCCGTAGTCGCGGGCAAGGTAGCTGAGCGACGGATGAAATATCACAAACGCCTTGTGATCGGTATCACCGAGACGTGTGCGGTAGGCACCATCGAGCGAGTCGAGCTTTGCTTCAAATGTTTTCAGATTAGCGAGGTAGTAATCGGCGTTGGCCTCATCAGCCTGGCAGAGGGCATCAGTCATATTGCGCGCCATTATCTTGACATTGGGCACCGACGACCATATATGCGGGTCGCTGTCGCCATGGTCGTGATGATGTGAGGCATCGCAATCACCATGAGTGCCATGAATCAGCTTCACGCCCTTGGAGGTATCTACGATGTTAAGCTCCCCTTCCTGGGCAAGCTTTTGCTCAAATGGAAGAGTGCCCACTGTGAAGTATATCTCCGACTGATGAAGCCCCACGATGGTCGACACCGACGGATTGTAGGTTTCGGGGTTGGATCCGGCATCCATCAGGGTCACAATATCCACCTTGTCGCCTGCTATCTGCTCAAGCATATACTTCTGCGGCGGTATCGATACGGTGACTTTGAGCTTATCGGAGCTGCTGCCGCTACATGCAGAGGCCACAACCATCAAAGATATGGCCAGCAACGTCAGTTTAAATAATATCTTTTTCATTGATTATAAACGATTTGATGTAGTAAGCGAATATCCGTATCGACATCCTCCAGCGCACGCGTGCTCATCAAAAGCATCGGCACCTCTGGGAGATTGCGGCCGTAGGGTGGCGGCACATAGTCCACCTCCTCCACCACTGAGAAGCCATGCCGACGGTAGAAGTCGATGCGTCGGCGGGCCATCTCGTTATCGGGATGCTCTACCTCCAGGATTAACGGCAACGTAGTGGAGGCTACGAGGCGGTCAATCATCTCACCTCCTATCCCCTGGCCGCGCATCGCCGAGTCGACAGCAAAATGCTCGACATACAGGGCAGTAGGGAGCCGCCAGGTGCTGATAAATCCCACAATGCGCCCATCCTTCTGGGCCACAGACACATTGAAGTATGGATTACCGTCGAGGGCGCGGGCAGCGAAGTCGTCCCACGGGCGCCGTTCCTCCACTGGGAACGAACCCTCGTACAGTCCCTTTATTATATCCAGGTCGGCCTCCACGGCCTTGCGAAATTCCATTAATTCACTTCTTTTAATCACTACAAAATTAGTTTAAAAGCTGAACTATGCCAAAATCAGCGGCGTTTTTATAAATGAGGCTTGTAATAAAGTCCTGATTTTATCAATTAAACGCCCAAGATATGCCAAAATTCAAAGATCGTAAGCGTCTGCTACCATTGATAGTACTGACACTGTTGGGCATGGGTGCACTTCTGAGTTGCAGGGGAAAATCGGAAGACACGTCCAATGCCGAATACGCACATAAAGACACACTCCGGGTGGCCACAATATATGGCCCCGCTTCATTCTTCTCCTATCGCGACACGCTGATGGGCTACGACTACGACTTCATGGAAGCCCTGGCTGCCCACCACGACAAGTCGGTGCGCTGGGTCGTGGCACGCTCTATCGAAGAGGCCGTCGACATGGCCGTTGATGGCGACGTCGACCTGATTGCCGCACCTATCCCGGTGGAAGAAGCCGAACAGGAGTGGAGCGACAAGATAATACTATGCGGCCCCACTAAGAGCGTCGACGAGGTGCTAATACAGCCCCAAAATGAGGTGGCGCTCGTCAACCTCCCCGACCTCAAAGGTCACACAATATACGTAATCGCAGGCTCCGAGTCGGAGGAAAACCTCCGCTTTGTCGACCGACAGATCGGTGGCGGCATCAACATCGTGCCCATCGACCCCGACTCGCTCGCCATCGAGGATATGCTGGCCGAAGTGGCCGACGGTAGCCGCGGCTGGGTGGCAACCGACCGCGAAACGGCCAAAATCAACAAGACCTACCACCCCGAACTTCAGATCACTCTGTCGCTCTCCTCGCCGCAGAATACCCGCTGGGGTGTAGCCCTGTCGCACAAAGAACTCGGCGAGACCATCGACAAGTGGTGTGACGAAGGTGTCGCCGTCAAGGAGCGAGCCGACATACTCTATAAATATCTCGACGCACAGAAGGTAGCCCCCGTAACCGGGGCCGACTACGACCGCGAGTTTAAGAATGGATATGCCTCACCCTACGACCCTCTTTTCAAGGCACATGCCGAGGGTAGCCGTTGGGACTGGCGTCTGCTGGCCGCACAGGGGTATACCGAAAGCCGATTCGACAGCACGGCACGATCATTTGCCGGAGCAAGCGGCGTGATGCAGATCATGCCAGGCACCGCACGCGACTTCGGCCTGAAGAAGGCCGAGATGAAGTCGCCCGACCGCTCTATCGAAACCGCCGTGAAAATCCTCGACCGCTACGACCAGATGATGGCCGAGAAAGTGCCCGACCCCGAGGAGCGTACCAAGTTTGCCCTCGCAGCCTACAATGCCGGCCCGGGTCACGTATTCGATGCCATCAACCTCGCCAAGAAGTACGGTTACGACCCTACCGTGTGGGACGACAATGTAGAAAAAGCCATGCTGATGAAGATGAAACGCAAATATTATCGCGACCCTGTAGTGAAGTTCGGCTACTCACGAGGCCGTGAGACCGTCGACTACGTCAACCGCATCTACAAATACTACGACCAGGCCGTAGCCAACATCCACAAAGGCGACGCCTTCGAAACCACCCACACCTAATGGAGATTGTGAAGGTTGAGGGGCTTAGGGGCTGAGAGAGCCAGTAGGGACGCGATTCTTCGCGTCCGCTTGAGATGATGAGGTTGCCGCGGTGCGTAGCTGCCGGTCTCCTACCTTATACCATAACATCGTACCTCCGGCACTCCATTGGTCTTTCATATGCGACCTCCCCGCGTTCGGGCTAACGCCCATCACACGGGGTTCGGTACTATCTCGTCGCTCCGCGACTCCGCTATCCGACCACCTCCGATTCGTCCGATAGGTCTGATAGGTCCAATTTCTCCGATTTGAGCCTCGGAGCGGCGTTATTGTACCGAGCCCCGCATGATGGTCGCTACGCGACCGAGTGTGGGGAGGCCCAATATATGCAAAAGGAGCGGACCCTTGGGGTCCGCTCCTGCGCATTTGCTATATCCTATGGTAGGAATTACTTAACGTATTGCTTGCTTGACTTGTTGCCCTGCTTTACGATGTAGAGACCGTTGGCGGGGTTCTCAATCTTCATGCCCTGGAGGTTGTAGTACTCCTTGGGAGCGTTAGCGTTGTCAGCCTCAACAGCTACTACACCAGCGTTGAAGCCTTCCTCGGCCATGAGGTAAACGCCGAGCTCTGACTTGCCGTAGAAAGTAGTAACGTAGATAGCTTCCTTGCCATTCTCGTCCTTAACGTTGTAGGGGAGTACGGGGTGGATAGCGCCCTGAGCACCGTTAGATACAGAGCAGTAGGTAACCTCTTCCTTAGCGGGGAAGTTCCACATCAGCTCCATGCCTTCGAATGTACCACCGTCGGCAGTACCGCCCATGCGAGAGATTTTCCACTTACCACCGTCAGCACCCTGCTCGTCACCGTAGCCGAGGTACATGTGGTCGCCGAGTACCATTTCCCAAGCACCGGTAGCACCAGCCTTAGCGGGAGAGCAACCTTCGCCAGCCTGCTCAAATGAGCCGAGCATTTCGGGCATGCCACCTGCGCAAGAGTACTGGGTGGGGAGGGTGTTACGGCCGCACATGTAAGCGATGTCGTTGCAACCCTTAGCGAATACTGTGGTAGGGTTGTCACCCCAGCCTGCTGCGTTAGCGGGCCATGCGGGAACGTCCTCAGCCATCCATGCTGCGTAGCCGTCCATACCAGGCTCCCATTCGTCAGAACCTTGGGGAAGAACGAAACGATAAGCATCGAATACAGCGCCTGAACCGTTACCCATCATGTAGCAATCAGCCTCGGTAGCGGTGATATCACCGGTAAGATCGAAGAAGTCCATACGGGCAGCTGAACCAATCTCCTCAGCGGGATAAACGATAACGGGGAGAGGGGTGAGTGCGCCTGTCTCGGTGTCGAGAGCGTAAGTACGGATGTTGAGGTTGGCCTCGGTGCCGCCCCAGTAAGGAGCTACCCAGCAGTGACCGTAGTCATCGAAACCGATGTTGTTGCAACCAAGGAGTGAGTTGAAAGCCTCACCATCGAGTGTGATAGCTACCTCACCGATCTTGTTACCGGTCATCATGTCAAACTTCACGAGGTTCCAGAAGTAAGAGGTCTTGGCATCGTCGCCTTCGCCTACAGTGGTTGTGCCACCTACGGGAACGTAGATAACGCCATCTTTCACAGCGCAGTTACGAGCGTAAGCACCATTCATGTTGTTGTTAACGAACATTTCGGTATACTCCGCATTGTTCAAGTCGGGACCTACTGCCCAAAGGCAAGTCATTGTGATACCGTCTTTTGTCTCATAGGTACAACCGTCGGTACCATAAGCAAAAGCATTACCGGCTGCCATAAGAGCAGCGCATCCAAGAAGTAAACTTTTCTTCATAAATGTTGGGTATTATTGTTGGTTATTAATGGTATTCAGGTTAAAATTTGTGGCGTGAGCCCTTGACTCCGGGGCACATTTTTACACGCTTTTTTTCACTCCGCTAAGGT
>CAMWOD010000100.1 GCA_947175715.1 uncultured Porphyromonadaceae bacterium | reverse complement strand
ACATACAAGTTCATAAACGTCGGCAGGGGATAATTTGCCGAACATAAGCAAATAGCCATTGTAGAGAAGTACCATGTATTCACCATTTTAAGACGACAACCTTAAACTTACGGAGGTTGGGTAACTTTATCCCCATATCCGCAAAATTTCCATGTTGTAGCCATTGTAGCGCCCTACTTGTGCGCCATTATCACGTGCAATCCATAATACGTCCTGCATGCGCCTGCCTTAAATATCGAACTATTAAAAACAAAAAATAAACTTTAATCTGAAATCTTATCATGAAGAAAAAATTACTTTTTCTTTTAATGACCTTGCTGGCCATCATCGGCTCGCAGTCAGCACGTGCCGCCCTGTATCTCCGCGGTGATATGAATGGTTGGGCCGCTGTTGATAACTACAAGTTTACTCAAAATGGCAGTGTGTATACATTGACACTTCCTGCTGATATTGCGGCCAACAAGCAATGGAAAATTGCTGACGAAAATTGGGGTAATGAATTCTATGATTCCTCTAAAACCACAGTACGTTATAATAATGGCACCAATATATATAATTTTGTAAGTGGTGTCGACAAGAATCTTAAGTCGTCGGTAGAGCTTCCGGCAGGTACAAAATTTACATACACCAGTGGAACTCTCGAAATTGTGCTTCCTGGTGATGACCCTAATGCTACTAACCCTGATGACCCAGAGAATAAGTACTACATCTACTTCGATAATACAAACAATTGGAGTAGTGTGTCTGTTTGGGCATGGAATGACAGTGAAAATTGTACTGCCTCAGGGGTATGGCCAGGTGATGCTATGACAGAGAAAGATGGTCTGCTCTACTGGGAGGCACCCGCAGGGAAGGTTCCATCACAGATTATCATCAGTACCAACAACGGCAACACAAAAGCTGGTAAAGATGGTAATACTGATTTAGACTTTGTAAATGGCGCTATATATTATCCTGATGGCACACACTCCATGCCAGTGGATGATTATCCCGAGCTCTATCTCCGCGGTGAGATTAATGGCTGGGGTGCTACAGATGAGTATAAGCTCACCCGTGAGGAAAATGTATATACATTGACATTAACCAAAAGTATCAATGCCGATGGATCTTGGAAAATCGCAGACTCTGACTGGACGGATGGCGGTTTCACAAACGGCGATAACACGACAGTAAAATACGAAGTAGGTACTACCAATTTCTTTAGCTGGGCTGGTTCAAATATGTCATCATTAATTGAACTACCCGTTGGTACCACGTTTACACTTACATACGACAAAACTGGCTTAAATAAATCTACACTGCTTGTTGTGATTCCCGGCACCGAGCCCGTGCCCACCATCACCAAGGTGGAGATCTACAACGAAAATAATACCGACACCAGGGAGTTTACTCTCAACGATGACGGCACATGGACACTCGCTGGCTTCACCCCTAAGGCTTGGGCAGATAACTCTAAGTTAGAGGCAAAATATCGTGTCCGTGTCACAACTGACATGGATGGTACTATATCTACCACCGATTACACTACAGTTTCGGGTGGTAATGAGCATTATTGGCTCAACAACACCACACCCTACACAATGGTGAATGCCGAGGGTGGCTGGTTCCTGATTGTAAAAGATGGAGATAAAACCAATGTTGACCTGACGCTTACCTTCAACGGATATGTACTGAGCACAATGCAGGTTCAATGGAATGAAAATAATGTTTCGGTATTGGAGGATGTCAACATGCCGCTGAAGGCTTCAGCCTTCAAGAACGGCCGCGCTCACTACTTCCTCGTAGGCTTCCGCACCGCCGCCTGGCGTCTGCAGCCCGAGTGGGAGCTTGCCAAGGATGAAAACGGCAAGTTCACCCTCAACAATCAGCGCCTTATGTACTCGCAGTACTTCGGTATTGCCAAGGTTAACAGTTACGACGACTATATCCACCAACGCTACACCATATATTGGGCCGATAAGGTGCTCAAGGATGCTGAAGGTACTGTGACACTAAGCAACCACCGCTCTACCCAGGCTTATGAATCGGATGGCTATAATGACTTCACCGCTGATAAGACCCTTACCTGGCTCGTGGGTCGTCAAGAAACCGAACTCAACGAAAAGGCAATATCTGAGTACACTCCCGTGCTTCTTCAGAACTTTGAAGTGACTGTCGATGCCGACGGCAATCCCACACAGCTCTACTACAAGGCCAACACTTCGGCTAAAGAGGTCAACAAGCACCGCACATTCTCTCTGGTAGGCTCACAGATCAAGCCAAACGACGAAATCACCATCGGTGGCATCACCGCTCCTATCACCCACTTCACCCACTCTTATGATAAGAATGGTGGCGTGGAAGCGTGGGCCAACTCTTGGATACAGTATGACGACAATGGCAACCCATACGTCGATGCTACGGGACACGTGCTTTTCCAGACAGCGTTCGACAAGGACTGGCTTCCCAACCACCCCTCTAACTTCGACATTACAATCAGCGAGGAAGGTAACGAACCTACTATCTTTACCTACGACTCGTCGGTCATAACATTCCAAAACGTAGCTTCTTTCTCCGACGACGAGCGCAGCACCGATCCATATTCTCCCCTTTATGAGATGCACCCCGAAGATGAGCAATTTGACTTCGAAAACACCGATATGGTCGACGGCGAACGCTCAATCGACCTTCCTGGCACCAACTTCCAGTATAAAGAGAAATTCAGCTATCCCGAGGGTAATGAGTCAGATCTGAAATCTACCGAAAATCTCAGCTACAACCAGAGCGGATGGCACTGCTTCGTAGTGAAAGACGCCTGGATGAGCGGTAGCTTCAAGATATGGTCGGGCTGGGGCGGTAACCTCAAGTACGGTGAAGGTGGCGACGATGTCGACGGTATGCGCTGGTTTGTCGACAACGGTGGCCATGGCGACAAGTGCGATAAGGCAGTTGAGGGAGGTCCTGTGACCAATGGTTCAATCTCTACGCTCTATGGCACACGTATGGACGTGTTCGACTCCAACTTCCATGTGGTCGACAACACTTATGAGGAGGGAGTAACCGATCTCGCCGAACACAACCCACTTGTATATTACAAGCGCGTGATACTGTGGTACAACGAGGGTAAGTATGGCATGAACTCGGCCGTGCTCCAGCTCATCACCGAGCCTCTTGCACCGTCGGTACTCGCCACACGCCGCGGCAAGAACGATATAGGCTATCGCTGGAACATCCCCGCTGTAGAGGGTATCGACGCCAATGAGAAAGTGATCAAGGTAGCCATCGAGCGCCACACTCTCAATGGCAATACCGTGGTAGCCGCTAAGAGCGTACCCTCATACTACACTACCAACGAGGCCGAGTTTAAGACCGCCAACGATCTCACAAAATGGAACGGATACTTCTATGAGACAGGCGTAGCCCCTGGCACTTATGAGTATGAGATATCAGTGTGGTATGAAGGTGAGGATGTTGAAGCCCCCTCAATCCACACCGCAACATCCAACACCGTCAAGATTTATGCCGCAGCACAGCCCGTTAACCTCAAGGCCGCTCAGCGCAAGGAGGTAAAGGATGGCAAAACCCTTTACTCGTTCGACATGGTGCTTACTCCCACCATCAACGAAAATGTGATAAACCGCACAGTCGAGGGTAAATCAGGCCTGTCGATGGCTAAGGAGATCGTGATCACTCCCGCCGACGACTATACCCGTGATGCCTTGGCCGCCGCCCGCACCGTGGAGTTTGGCGGCTGGAAGTATGCCGACGGCCAGTTCACCATCAGCATCGCCGACCTCGATCAGGAAGAGCTCTCACTCGATATAATCACAATACGCGACATTGCTCCCAATGCCGGACTTAACACCCTTATCCATGGCGAGGATCAGGAATACGCATTTACAGCTAAGCTGACCCCCAAGGATGACATCGACGCTAATATTTGGGCACGTATCAACTACGCCGCATCCAACGCTTCAGGCTCAATCGAGGCTCCAACGGTGAAGGTGACACTCCATCAGCCCATGCTCGTGGCTGTCAACACCACCGAGGACCGCGACGATATCGCCAACAGCCTCGCTCTCGCCGGTGATGCCCATAAGTATCTCCCTGCTGGCTCTCACCTCAACGGACGTCTTGAAAACCCCGCAGTCTACACCCTGTTCAACGAAGTGATGGCCGACGCTTCAGTCAGCTCACTCGCAGTGACCCAGTCGGTAAAAGACCACTGGGACGTGACCAACCGCTTCAGCGTCAACAGCGGCACTGTAGTAACACTTGAGCCCAACCAGTATCCTACAGCAGTCACATTCCATGGCATACCTGTGAAGTACAAATCGCAGGTAGATATCTCCGAAATCGAGGAGGACATGCGCTATGTGCTCGACGATAATGACGTTGTAGCCCTTGCCAAGACATCGGTGTCTTATAGCCGCTCAGGTGTAGAAGGTGCTCCTGCCTACATCACCCCCGCCAGCCCCGGCTCGACCCAGAAGTTCAAGCTCAACCTCGGTAACCCCACATTCCGAATGGATGAGAAGACATGGTTCCAGCTCAACTACGCCGAGCCCAACAACGCTTCGCCCCTTAACAACCGCGCTATCGCTACCGCCCAGTTCGACGGATATGTGGAGGGACTCGTCGAGGGCCTCAACTACTACGTAGGCTACCACTTCACTGTCGATGGCATGGACGATATGCTTGCCAACCTCGCCTCCCTCAAGTCGGGTGTCAACAGCGGCGTGTCGGTTTACCAGTCGATCATCGACGGTAAGGCAGCCCAGGGTGGCCGCATCATCGGTCGCCGTGGCTCAGTAGAAGGATCGACCAACGGCAAGAGCCTGGTTAAGGAGCTCGACTTCGAATACCTCTATAGCCGCGATTTTGTTGACGACGAAGCCTATATCAAGTCATGGAATGTCAACACCAACTCGTGGACTCACGCATCGAAGAAAGACAACAATCGTATACCCTTCGAGATATGCCCCATCGCTGTCGGTGCTACCGACGCTGACCTCTCCGAAGAGGTGGCCAAGGTTGATATCAAGGGCTCAGTATCGGTGGTTTATCCCATCTACGACGTGCTCTCAGTGACCAACAGCTCAGCAGCTCCCCTCGCAGTCAGCGGCATGCACAAGGCACCGCAAGAGGCCGAAGCCGACCACGAGGTGTCAATTAACGATTATGACCACGTAGTAGGTCTGTCGGTCGACAGCAACGCCGGAGCCAAGCTCCCCGTCACCCTCAGCGCCGATGATAAGCTGACCGGCATCGACACCATCGCTGCCGACAGCGTCAACGCCGACTCCGAGATCTACAGCCTCCAGGGTATACGCGTGGCAACTCCCACCCCCGGCAACTACTACATCATCCGCCGAGGCACAGAGGCCACAAAAGTGCTCTGCAAGTAATCAACTTATAGCATACCGATCCCATCCCTGATATCACCGCGGGGGGCGCCGTCAATCACAGCGCCCCCCGCGGCGGCGGTTGTAGGTTGAGGGGGTGAAGGGTAGCCGTGGCGCGGCCGCGCGTCTCTGTCTCGGGCAATAACATCGCCTCTCCGAGGCTCCGCATTCCTCTGCCAA
>CAMWOD010000099.1 GCA_947175715.1 uncultured Porphyromonadaceae bacterium | reverse complement strand
GATAGCATCTTTAGCTGTGCAATGCTAATTTTTCTTTAATTATTCAGTTTATTCTTCTCACCTTCATTATGTGTGAAGGGCTTTACTCTATCATTTTCAGGAATGTATCTTCATCAATGATTGGTATGCCGAGTTTCTGTGCTTTTTCGAGTTTTGCAGGCCCCATATTCTCTCCAGCGAGGATATAGTCGGTTTTCTTGGATATTGATCCTACATTTTTACCGCCGTTGTTCTCTATCATGGCTTTGTATTGGTCGCGCGAATGATGAGTAAATACACCACTGATCACAAATGATTTTCCTCCAAGTTTATCGGTTTTACCTTCGGTTGACTCCTCGGGCATCGACATTTGCACACCGGCTTGGCGTAGTCGCTCCACTATTTCACGATTGATTGGCGTGGCAAAATACTCGGTGATGCTCTCGGCAATTCGTGGACCAATATCCTCTATAGCGGCAAGTTGTTCGGCGCTCATACTCATTAACGTATCAATGTCGCCTGCGGCTCGGGCAAGTTTTTTGGCCACTGTTTCACCCACATATGGTATCGATAACGCATAGACCACTCGGTCGAATGTCACATTCAGAGAGTCTTTGAGTCCTTGCAGTATGCGGTCGGCACTCTTTTCACCAAAGCGTTCGAGGCACAACAGTTTCTCGCGAGTAAGGTCGTAAAGCTCTCCTATATTCGTCACCAATCCGGTATTATAGAGCAATTGAGCGGTTTCCTCTCCTATGCCATCAATATTCATCATGCGTCGCCCTACGTAGTGCTCAACACGCCCGGCTATCTGAGGCGGACATCCATATTTGTTAGGACACATCCAAGCAGCCTCACCTTCGATGCGTCGCAAAGGTGTGCCACAAGCCGGACAGTGGGTTACAAACTTTATAGACATGCTTCCTGGTTGCCGGCTGCCGGTATCTACACCTGTGATTTTGGGGATTATCTCCCCCCCTTTCTCCACGTAGAGCATATCATGTTCGTGGATGTCGAGTGTACGTATTATATCCTCATTGTGCAGCGAGGCTCGCTTGACTATAGTACCTGAAAGAAGCACAGGATTCAGGTTGGCCACTGGTGTGACAATACCCATGCGCCCTACTTCAAACGACACAAAGTCGAGTTGGGTTAACGCTCTTTCGGCTTGAAACTTGTAGGCTATCGCCCAGCGGGGAGATTTAGCTGTAAATCCGAGATTGAGCTGCTGCCGCAGTGAATTAACTTTAAACACCAATCCATCTGTAGCCACAGGCAATTCCTTGCGTGCGGTATCCCAATGATTAATAAACTCATCTACTTCATCTATCGAGTGGAGGCATGTCATTATGTCTGACACCTTGAATCCCCACGATTTTACGGCCATCATGTTGTCGTAATGATTGTCGTATGGTAAATTGTCGCTAAGTAGATAATAAAAATATGCATCGAGGTTGCGCTTGGCCACCTCGGCTGGATTGAGGAGTTTAATGGTGCCAGAAGCGGCGTTGCGAGGATTGGCAAAAAGTGGCTCCTCATTAAATGCGCGCTCAGCGTTGATACGCTCAAATTCCTTCCATGGCAGAAGTATCTCGCCCCTCAGTTCAAACATGTCGGGCCAGCCTGAGCCTTGAAGCTCCAACGGTATCGATTTGATTGTCTTAACGTTGTCGGTTACAACGTCACCCCGCGTGCCATCACCTCTGGTTACAGCCCTCACAAGTCGGCCATGCTCATAGATAAGCGATATAGAAGTGCCGTCATATTTCATCTCACCTACAATAGTGAATTGCTCACCCGATAGTGCTGTCTTCGTACGTTTTATCCAGTCGTTAACATCATCAATCGAATATGTATTGCCAAGCGAAAGCATCGGATAGATATGAGCCACTTGCTCAAACGAGGTGTTGATATCCGATCCTACACGTTGGGTGGGCGATAAAGGATCGTGCATCTCGGGGTGCTTGGCTTCGAGTGCTTCCAGTTCTTTCATGAGCATGTCGTAGTCCATGTCAGAAATCGTAGGGTCGCTCAGCACGTAGTAGCGATGATTATGCTCGTTAAGTTCCTTTCGTAGTTCAGTTATTCGCTTTATTTCATCCATATCGTAGTAGGTTAGATATTCATTGGCAAAGTTAACTATTTTAGCGGTAGTTTACACTAAAATTCTTATCTTTGCACTTCAAATATTGGAAGATGAAAAATATACGCAATTTCTGCATTATCGCCCATATCGACCACGGAAAGTCAACGCTTGCCGACCGCCTTCTCGAATATACCAACACTGTATCAGGCAAAGACTTGCAAGACCAAGTGCTCGACGACATGGAGCTGGAGCGCGAACGAGGCATAACCATCAAGAGTCATGCCATTCAGATGGACTATATTCTTAATGGGGAGCATTTTGTGCTCAATCTTATCGACACCCCTGGACACGTCGATTTCTCCTATGAGGTATCGCGTTCTATCGCAGCTTGCGAAGGGGCCCTGCTCATAGTTGACGCCTCCCAGGGTATTCAGGCTCAGACTATTTCCAATCTCTATATGGCAATTGACAACGACCTTGAAATCATACCTGTTGTCAACAAAGTCGACCTCGACTCAGCTAAGCCTGAGGAAGTAGAGGACCAGATCGTGGAACTACTCGGGTGTAAACATGAAGAGATAATACGCGCGTCGGGTAAAACAGGTGTCGGTGTGCCCGAAATACTTGAGGCTATCGTCAATCGTATTCCCGCACCCAAAGGTGACCCGGAAGCGCCTCTGCAAGCATTGATTTTCGACTCGGTATTTAACCCATTCCGAGGCATCATCGCTTACTTCAAAATAGTAAACGGTACAATACACCGCGACGATTTCGTAAAATTTGTTGCAACTGGTAAAGAATATCATGCCGACGAAATCGGAGTGCTCAAGCTCAACATGTCGCCTCGCGAGAAGCTGTCGGCAGGCAATGTGGGTTATATTATTTCAGGCATCAAAACTTCGAAAGAGGTTAAGGTAGGTGATACTATCACTCACGTTGACCGCCCCTGCAAGGAAGCCATCGATGGATTCGAAGAAGTGAAACCCATGGTTTTCGCTGGCGTTTACCCTATCGAGACCGAGGATTTTGAGAATCTGCGTGCATCGTTGGAGAAATTACAGCTCAATGATGCCTCACTTACATTCCAACCTGAGTCGTCGGCAGCACTGGGATTCGGATTCCGTTGTGGATTCCTCGGCCTACTTCACATGGAGATTGTACAGGAGCGCCTGGGACGTGAGTTTGACATGGATGTCATCACTACTGTGCCCAACGTTTCTTACCGTGTTTTCGACAAGAAAGGCCAGGTAAGCGAGGTACACAACCCTTCAGGTCTCCCCGACCCTACCCTGATCGACCATATCGAAGAGCCATATATACGCGCTTCGGTGATTACAGCCGCCGACTACATAGGTCCCATAATGACACTGTGTCTGAGCAAACGCGGTGAGCTGGTGAAGCAGGAATACATATCGGGCAACCGCATGGAAATGACTTTCGACATGCCACTGGGCGAAATCGTGATCGACTTCTACGACAAGCTCAAGTCAATATCCAAAGGATACGCATCATTTGACTATCACCTGCATGATTTCCGCGAATCCAAACTTGTAAAACTCGATATTCTCCTCAACGGAGAGAGTGTTGACGCACTGTCTACGCTCACACACGTTGACAATGCCGTAACTTTCGGCCGAAAGATGTGCGAGAAGCTTAAAGAGCTGATTCCGCGCCAGCAATTTGATATTGCAATCCAGGCAGCTATCGGCGCAAAAATCATAGCACGTGAAACTATCAAAGCCGTGCGTAAGGATGTGACAGCCAAGTGCTATGGTGGCGATATATCACGTAAGCGCAAACTACTTGAGAAACAGAAAAAAGGTAAAAAACGTATGAAGCAGATTGGTTCGGTTGAAGTGCCACAAAAAGCTTTCCTCGCCGTACTCAAGCTCGACTAAACATTTAAACATAAACAATCATACACATAAACTTAATAACAATGAAAAGTCTATTCAAAAGCGTAGCATTGATGCTTACCCTCCTATGCACAGGGCTCACAGCATCGGCTCAAATGGAGCAGATGGGACAACCTCTGCCCGTTGACCCCAACGTTAGAATAGGTAAGCTCGACAACGGTCTTACTTATTACCTGCGTCACAATGAGAAACCTAAAGGACAAGCCGACTTCTACATTGCCCAGAAAGTAGGATCAATCCTCGAGGAGGACAATCAGCGCGGCCTGGCCCACTTCCTTGAGCACATGTGCTTCAACGGCACTGAAAACTTCCCCGGCAACTCGCTTATCCAGTGGCTCGAAAGCAAAGGTGTAAAGTTTGGTGTCAATCTCAATGCAATTACCGGTGTTGACTACACCATATATAATATCGCCAATGTACCCGTGGCCGACAGCAACGTGCAAGACTCGGTGCTGCTGATTCTTCACGACTGGGCCGATGGCCTTCTGCTCGACCCCGAGGAGATTGACAAAGAGCGCGGCGTAATCCATGAAGAGTGGCGCAGTACCAACGTGGGCCAAATGCGCATAATAGAACGCTTGCTCCCCACTATGTATCCCGATTCGAAATATGGTAATCGTCTCCCAATCGGCACTATGGAGGTAGTCGACAACTTCCCTCCCCAGGCACTCCGCGACTACTATGAAACATGGTACCGCCCCGACCAGCAGGGTATCATCGTAGTTGGTGATATCGATGTTGACCGCATCGAGGGCAAAATCAAAGAGATGTTTGGCCCCATCAAGATGCCCGAAAATCCCAAAGAGCGTGTATATTATCCCGTGCCTGATACCGAAGGTACAATCTTTGCCATCGGCACCGACCCCGAGCAGACCAACACTATAGTTCAGCTGATGATCAAGCATGATGTGGTACCCGACTCATTAAAAAACACTATCGTTGGCTATATCATGGATTACTCCAACGATGTAATCAACCAGATGCTCAACGCTCGTCTTGCCGAAATATCCAATCGTCCCGATGCACCATTCAGCGGAGCTAACGGCAGTGTTGGCGACTATATTCTATCAAAGACCAAAGGCGCACTCACCTTGGCATTCATACCCAAAGACAATGATGTGATAGGTGGTCTGCAATCTATTTATCGCGAAGCTCTCCGTGGCACCAAAGGCTTCACCGCCTCAGAGTATCAGCGAGCCAAAGACGAATACCTTTCGCGCAAAGAAAAGAGATACAATGGTCGCAACGACCTTGACAACGATTACTACGTGCAACAGTATGTTAACGGTTTTGTTGAGAACGACTATATCCTTGATCCCGAATCTGACTATCAGATGGCACAGATGTTTACCGCCATGCTTCCCGTTGAGGCCATCAATCAGATGTTTGCCGAGTACATCACACCTGATAACCGCGTGCTGCTGATTGTAGCTCCCGACGGCACTCCTCTCCCCACCGAGCAGCAGCTATCTGACGCCCTTGCTGCTGTTGACGGCGAGAACATCGAAGCATACGTTGACGAAGTGAAAGCCGAGCCTCTGATTCCTCAGCTGCCCGCCCCCGGCAAGATTACAGCCGAGAAGTCGCTTGCAC
>CAMWOD010000098.1 GCA_947175715.1 uncultured Porphyromonadaceae bacterium | reverse complement strand
GGTATCACCTGATCGAGCTTGTTGAGGAAAAGCGCGCGGTGCTGGGGCGACACTGTGAAGTGCAGGTGTACTGTTCCATCGGCGCGACGGGCCACTTCGGCTCCTTCTACGAGTTGTTCTTCAAGTGGAGTACGCACTGAGCCGTCGGGATAAGTGTGGAATGAAAGTAATCCTTTGGGGAGCCCACCATAGTTCATGCCTTCGGGCGTAATTATAGCGCGAATCACATCCTGGTCGCGTCCTGCTGCGCGGAGCGATTTTACATCCATGCCGTAGAGCTTGAGGGTAGTGTTGTTGAGCTCGTTGTAGAATGGCATCTTTTCGATATTGTCGAGTACTTCGGCTACTGCTCCCTTGGGCTTCGGGTCGGTTGAGTCGATATACTCGAAGAGCGCCTTGAACATGCGTGAAGCAGCTCCCGATGCGGGTTGGAACTTTACCACCTTGCCTCCGTCGGCAAGATAGCGCTTCCATCGGGCGATGGCTTCTTGCTGCTGTGCGGGGGTAAGACTGCGTATACCGTTGCCTACGGTGGCGGCGGCTTCGATGCGCAAATAAGGGAACCCTTTGCGGTGACGCTCAAGCTGGGCGAGTACGCCCTCAGAGGTCATGCCCAGTGACTTTATCTGGGCTAAATCCTTTTCGGTTAACATATCTGAATCGGTTATTTAGTTTGAAAATGATATTCGTAGATTTACGGTAAGATAGATGGGCAAATGTAATGAATTTTCATATAAAATTGGTTAATTTTGTAGCGGAAAATTTTTTATCAATGATTGAATATATTTCGGGCAAAATTGATAGTATCAATCCGGCTTATGTGGTGATTGACTGCAATGGGGTGGGGTACATGCTCAACATTACCTTACCCACCTACGATAAGCTACAGGGTGTTGACTCGGCAAAACTGCTTGTTTATGAAGCTATACGTGAGGATGCGCATGTGTTGTACGGCTTTTTCGATGATCGTGAGCGACAATTGTTCCTGGCGCTCATCGGTGTGTCGGGTGTGGGAGCCAACACAGCGCGGATGATACTCTCGTCAATACCAGCTGCTGAACTTGAGGCTGTAATTGCCAATGGCGACCATTCACGGCTTAAAAATGTGAAGGGTATCGGGCTGAAAACGGCTCAACGAATAATTGTTGACCTTAAGGATAAAATAAAACCCAGCGAAACTACGTTATTATTGCAGCCTACACAGTCATCGGAGGATTTTGAAGAGGCCTTGGCTGCGCTTGTGATACTGGGATTCCCAAAACAAGCGGCACAAAAGGTGCTCAAAAAGATATACGAAGCGGCTCCCGCCACCAAGGTCGATGCCGCCATTCGCCAAGCCTTGTCGATGCTTTGATAGGTCGTTAAACGATAGATATTTTTGCTCCTAAAATCTTTCTATCGTGTTATGACACAGTGCAATGAGTAAAAGTAAGCGTTCGGTAATAAAATCAATAGTAGCTATGTGCGGGCTTGTGTTTATGCTCGCAATATGCTCGTTGATGGCTACCGCACAGTACTATAAGAGCGAGCTGCCTCCACCCCCGCAGGTATTTCCTACACCGTTCAATCCTCCGGCCGACTCGATAATGATGCCGTTCGCCACGTCCAACATGATACCTCAGAGCTATCAGGATCTTGTGGCCGATGAGCTTGCTACCGACTTGGCAACTCCCTCGAATATCAAAACCGAAGCAGAGTACGACCCCGCAACCGGGTGCTATGTGATACGCACCAAGGTTGGCGACTATGAAGTGGCTACCCCGTTCATGCTCTCAGAGAAGCAATATAACGACTGGCAGCTCCGTCGCTCGCTTCAGGAGTATTACCGAGAGCGTAATATGGAGCTTGCCGAGGGAAAAGATAAGCAGCCATTCAACATATTTGATATGAACTTCGCCCTCGGTCCGCTGGAGAAGATTTTCGGCCCTGGCGGTGTTTCGCTGAAAACGCAGGGTACCGTGCAAATCAAGATGGGCGTTAAGAGCAATAAGACTGACAACCCCGCCTTGTCGATTTCGGCCCGACGCAAAACCTACTTCGACTTCGACCAGAAGATTCAAGCTACAATCGCCGCCGGTGTAGGCGACCGATTGAAGTTCAACATGACTTATAATACCGACGCTACATTCGACTTCGACTCTAAAAACCTCAAACTCGCCTACGAAGGTAAGGAGGACGATATCGTTAAGTCGATTGAGGCAGGTAATGTGTCTCTCACCACAGGGTCGTCGCTTATCAGAGGTAGCACGGCACTATTCGGTATCAAATCCAAGCTGCAGTTTGGTAAACTTACCGCTACAGCGTTGGTGTCGCAGCAAAATTCGGAATCGAAAAGCGTGAGCTCGAAGGGTGGCGTGCAGACTACCGACTTCCAGATCAATGCCGACGAGTATGATCAGAACCGACATTACTTCCTTGCTCACTATTTCCGCGACAATTACGATCAATTCGCATCCAAGCTCCCATTCGTAGCTTCGGGTATCAATATTACGCGTGTGGAGGTGTGGGTTACCAACAAAAACAACAACTTCAATGAGTCACGCAATATCGTGGCTTTTATGGACTTGGGTGAAAACCAACATTTGGCCAACAGCCACTGGACACCCAACCTTGGTATAGATGTTCCTACCAATTCATCTAACAACCTGCTCCAGGAAATCAAGACCAACTACCCTGGCGCACGCAATATCAACACTGTGACTCAGGCGCTCGAACCACTCTCGGCCTACGGCATCGAGGGTGGTAAGGATTTTGAAAAGGTTGAGAGTGCCCGACTCCTCAGCTCGTCGGAATATACTGTAAACAATACCCTGGGTTACATATCGATCAAGAGCCAGCTCAATGCCGATGAGGTGTTGGGTATTGCCTTTGAATACACCTACGGAGGTCAGGTATATCAGGTGGGTGAATTTTCGTCGGATATCACTTCGACCTCCGATGCGCTTTTTGTGAAGATGCTCAAGAGCACAACGGTGGCCCCTAAGTTGCCGATGTGGGACCTGATGATGAAAAACGTATACTCGCTCGGAGCCTATCAGCTGCAAAAGCAGAACTTCAGACTCAATGTGATGTATCTGAGCGATACCACTGGTACGCAGATCAACTATCTGCCGGTGCCTGGGCTCAACAACCAGCCACTGCTTCAGGTGATGAATCTCGACCGCATAGATTCCAACCAAGATTCCAATCCCGATGGATTCTTTGACTACATCGAGGGATACACCGTGCAGTCGTCGACCGGTAAGATTATCTTCCCGGTTGCCGAGCCTTTCGGTGCGCATCTTGCAAGGAAAATCAACAACAATGCGCTTGCCGAGCAATATTGCTATCAGGAGCTGTATGACTCCACACTCGTGGTAGCGCGTCAATTTGCTGACAAAAACAAGTTTATCCTCAAGGGTAAGTATCAGGCATCGTCAGGCTCACAGATACGACTCAATGCCATGAATGTGCCTCGAGGTTCGGTTGTGGTAACGGCCGGAGGCGTACAGCTCACCGAAAACAGCGACTATACCGTCGACTACTCGATGGGTATCGTCACTATCACCAATCAGTGTATCATCGACTCGGGTCAAAGTATCAATGTCACGCTTGAAAATCAGTCGCTTTTCTCCATGCAGCGAAAGACCCTGTTGGGCCTCGACTTGCAATATCAGTTTAATAAGAACTTCAATATCGGTGCTACCCTGTTGCACTTCTCCGAGAAGGCGCTCACTGAGAAGGTGAATATCGGTGACGAAATCATAAATAACTCAATGTGGGGTCTTAACCTGGCCTATCAGTCAGAGTTCATGTGGCTTACCAACCTCATCAACAAGATACCCACGGTCAACGCCGTACAGCCCTCGCGATTCAACGTTACAGCCGAATTCGCCCAGCTCGTGCCTCATAATCAGAAGGCTGGCTCGGCCAAGGGTAGCTCATATATTGATGACTTCGAAACATCGCAAACGGGCATCGACTTGCGTTCACCCTACTCATGGTTTCTTGCCTCCACACCTTACGAAAGTGGAGCAAACGCCTTGTTCCCCGAGGCCGGACTGAGCAACAATGTGGATTACGGCAAAAACCGCGCACTGCTCAACTGGTATTATATCGACCGCATGTTTACCCAGCGCAATTCATCGTTGTGCCCGGGTTATATACGTAGTGACCTCAAACAGCTGTCAAACCCCTACGTACGCGAAGTCACCAGTTATGAGATTTTCCCCAACCGCGACCTCCAGTATGGAGAATCAGCAATAATTCAGACACTTAACCTCTCGTACTATCCCACTGAGCGTGGTCCCTACAACCTCGATGCCACAAATATCGATGAGCAGGGCAATCTGCTCAACCCCGAAAAGCGTTGGGGAGGTATAATGCGCAAGATGGACAACACTAACTTTGAGCAGTCGAATATCGAGTATGTGCAATTCTGGTTGATGAATCCATTCCTCGATCCAGAGAATCCCAACTACGACGGTGGCGACCTTTACTTCAATTTTGGTGAAATCTCTGAGGATATCCTCAAGGATGGAAAGAAATCATACGAAAACGGTATACCCTACGATGGCAACGACCAATATCTCACCAACTCGGTGTGGGGTCGCACTTCACAGCAGAACTCATTGACTTATTCATTCGACAACAACTCCGGGTCGCGTTCGGTGCAGGACGTTGGTCTTGACGGACTTCCCAATGGCATCGAGTTTGAATTTGACAGCTACAAGGATTACCTCGACGGATTGCGTCAGAAGCTATCACCGGCTACAATCGAGGCAATGCAGAATAACAAATTTTCTCCCTTCAACGACCCCGCAGGTGATAACTACCACTTCTTCCGCGGCCTTGACTACGATGAAGAGCGACTCGGTGTGCTCGAACGCTATAAGCGTTACAATGGAGTGGAGGGTAACTCACTTTCACCCGAAGATGCCGCCGACCCTCTATACCAGGCAGCACGTAGTGTGCCTGATGTGGAGGATATCAACCAAGATAACACGCTCAACGAGTATGAGCGCTACTTCCAGTACAAGGTGTCGATACGCCCGGAGGACTTTGTAGTGGGTAAGAACTATATTACCGACAAGCAGGTATCGCTGGTGCGTACCCGCGACGGTAATGATCAGGAAATAGAGTGGTATCAGTTTAAAATACCGTTGGCCGACTATGAACGTGTGGTTGGTTCTATCAACGACCTCTCTACAGTGCGCTTCGCCCGTATCTTTATGACCGGATTTAAGCAAGTAACACACCTGCGATTTGCCACACTCGAATTGGTGCGCGGCGAATGGCGCCCTTACCAGTTTAACCTCAATCAGCGCGGTGATGCTCCAGCCGAGGGTCAGCTCGACATATCGGTGGTGAACATCGAGGAGAATGGTACCCGACAGCCTGTGAATTATGTGCTGCCCCCTGGCGTAACACGTATTACCGACCCTGGGCAGGCTCAGATCACCCAACTCAATGAGCAGTCGCTTTCACTCAAGGTGCTTGGACTGCAGGCTGGCGATGGCCGAGGTGTGTACCGCAACACCCAGCAAGACCTGCGCAACTATAAGCGCATGCAGATGTGGATACATGCCGAGGCTCTGATAGAC
>CAMWOD010000097.1 GCA_947175715.1 uncultured Porphyromonadaceae bacterium | reverse complement strand
AAGATACCCCCCGAAATACGCCGTTGTCACAAGCCGATTTTACTGAGAACTAACCAATTTTTTAGATTGCGGTCAAATTTTTGTGTAAATTTGCATTGACCAACCAGATCTCTATTTCCCATATGAGCAAAATACTGAAAGTAGACCGCCCATCCGATTACAGCTCTTGGGTAGGGCACGTCGATTCCCATGAATTGGTAAGTGTAATTAACTATGCCGAGGTGTCGCCTGTGCGTTATAGCCTCAACAACTATGGCGTGTATGGTCTGTTTCTGCAGGGCAAGGAAGAAGGGATGGATTTGGTCTATGGCACTGGAAAATATGATTATTCCGAGGGCACGCTAATTTGTGTAGCCCCAGGACAGATAGGTGGCAAAGAGGATAACGGAGAAAGGGTGAACCTAACGGGTTGGGTAGTTTTGTTCCATCCCGACATTTTGCAGGGAACCGGTCTCGAAAAGGACATTAAAAATTTCTCATTTTTCGACTATCGTATCAACGAGGCTCTTCACATGACTTTGGAGGAGCGTGACGTGATGATCTCGGTAATAAAACAATTGGACAATGAGCTGAAATTTCAGCACGATGCGATGCAGAACCGCATAATAGCAGGTTTTATCAACATCTTGCTGCGATATGCCCAGCGTTTTTACAATCGTCAGTTTGTGTCGCGAACGGTGCACAATAATGATATATTATCAAGATTTGAAAGCCTGCTTAAGGAATATTTTGACGGCGAACAGCAATTGACCTCAGGGGTGCCTACCGTAAGTTATTGCGCCAATAAGCTTGCTATGTCGCCGAGTTACCTCAGCGACGTGATGAAGCGTACCACAGGAGATACCGCCAATCAGTACATCAAAAAATATATGGTGCAACTGGCCAAAAATCGACTCGTTGCCGGTATGAATTCGTCGGAAGTGGCCTACTCATTAGGATTTGACTATCCGCAACATTTTGCACGCACCTTCAAGCGCATCTGCGGCGAGACCCCCAAAGAATACTGTGCCAACCGCCTGAAACTCAAAACCCCAGCCCCCACCGACTGACAATCGTACCACCTGATTTTGAAGATAATCATTTATTTGTATTTGGTGGTGAAAAAAATTTTGGTAATTTTGCCGATGAAATGGTGGCTCTGCCGTCCAAGAGTGGAGGCGTTAAGGAGCCCTAAAAGGGAATGAGGTGTAAGTCCTCAACAGTACCCGCTGCTGTAAGTCCCGCATTTTGATTAAGTTAACGGTCAAAGTGCAGAGGGTTTTTCGCAACCTGCCACTGGTCAGTACGACTGGGAAGGCGCGAAATAACCGGGATAAGTCAGAAGACCTGCCATTTACATTCATAGAGTACCCACGGGATTTATGGGTTGAACTATTGGCGATCGCCTATGGTTGGCATACATTGTCACATGCAGGTTGAACTAATCAGTTTTTAGAGAATCTATAACCCGTTGATATACCTACTTCTGGTATTTCTGCGGGTCGTTTTTTCTTACAATCTGTTACACCAATGGCGCATCGTTTAATCTTGTCCATTGTGTCTTTATGCTTTATTCCGGGTGTGACTAAAGCGGAAGAACAAAAGGACACCACTTACTTTCACAAGGAAGTTTTACTTAAAGAAGTTCAGGTCACGGCCAAGAAACCGAGCCAGGACATTATACCTGTTCAGACACTCTCGGGCGATGAGCTGCATAGGCTCAACAGTAATAGTGTAGCCGATGCCTTAAGGTATTTTTCGGGAGTGCAGGTGAAGGATTACGGAGGGGTAGGGGGTATAAAGACTGTCAATATACGCTCAATGGGCACTAACCATACCGGAGTTGTATACGATGGGGTAGAATTGGGAAACGCACAGAACGGTCAAATAGATCTTGGTCAGTTCTCGCTCGATAATATTGAGGCTCTTTCACTGTATAACGGTCAAAAAAGTGAGATACTTCAGCCAGCCAAGGATTTTGGCTCGGCAGGAACGATTTACATGCGTACACGTACGCCGATCTTCAACGGAAATGAAACGTACCATGCCCGGGCAACCCTAAGGACCGGATCATTCGACCTATTAAATCCGTCGGCATTGGTTGAGCTGAAGCTAAGTGAACGGGTGTCGGCATCGTTGAGCGCCGAATGGATTAACTCGAGTGGCAAATATAAGTTTCGCTATCGCCGTGTCAATCCAGCCGGTGAGCTTGCCTATGATACTACAGCCGTACGTCAAAATGGAGATATTAACGCCACACGTATTGAGGTCAATACGCATGGATCGCTCCCTTCAGGGTCGTGGACGGCCAAAGTGTATAATTATAATTCGGAACGCGGAGTGCCAGGAGCGATTGTCAATAATGTGTGGCGCCGTGGTGAGCGCATTTGGGACACAAATTCATTTGCTCAAGGACGATATACTGGATTCTTTGGAAAATTCTCAACGTTAAATAACATAAAGTATGCCTTTTATCGCACACACTATGTAAACAATGATGATAAACAGGTAAAGATAGATAATCTCTATAAACAAAAAGAGGTGTATATTTCATCGGCCAACGAGTTTCAGATCAAAGACTTCTGGCGCATTTCGGCCAGTTATGACTTGCTGTGGAATACCCTTGATGCCGATGTCTACGGATTTGTGAAGCCCGATCGTATTTCACAATTCCTATCCGCTGCCACAGCTGTAAGTTTTAATCGGTTTCAGGCGCAAGGGAGTATATTGGGCACCTTCATCCATGATGAAATCAAGGGACAACAGGCTCCATCAGACAAGCATGTCATTTCACCGGCGGTATTTATGAATGTATATCCCCTAAATAGCCGTGTTTTCTCAATCAGGGCTTTCTATAAGCAAACGTATAGGATGCCTACTTTCAATGACTTGTATTATGCCGACATGGGCAACTCAAAACTCTCGCCTGAACGGGTGATACAGTATAATTTAGGGGTGCTATACGATCACAGCGCATCATCCTCATTTGTCTCAAATACACGACTCAGTGCCGATGTGTACTATAATAAGGTGAAAGATAAAATAGTGGCTTATCCCAAGGGGCAGCAATTTCGATGGACTATGCTGAATCTTGGGCTGGTTGATATTCGTGGTGTCGATGTCACGGGTTTAGTCACCTTTAACCCGGCAAAGCAACTGTATATGACTCTGAGAGCCCAGTATACTTTTCAGCGGGCAATAGATATTACCAATCCTGCCGACAATTATTATAAAGACCAGATACCTTACATACCTCGACACTCGGGGGCCGCTATCGCCAATGTGCAATGGCGAGGATGGAATCTGAACTATTCGTGGATATATGTGGGGGAGAGGTACAACCAGCAGGAAAATATCAGATACAATTACACACAACCCTGGTATACTTCCGACTTATCGTTGAGCAAGGATTTCAGACTGGGTAGTGTGAGTCTGCGTGGCCTAATCGAAGTCAATAACCTGTTGAGTCAGGACTACGACGTGATACTCAATTATCCTATGCCTAAGCGCAACTATCGATTTACAATAACAGTGGAAATATGAACATCAAACAGTTTTTATTATATTTTCTGCCGCTCCTGATGGTTGCCACAAGTTGTCGAGAGGACGAACTTGTGGTGCCTACGGAGTATGAGATCATAGGAGATGAGACGCGTGATAGCGATATACGCGGATTTTATCTCGTAAATGAAGGCAATATGGGGTCAAACAAGTGTACTCTTGACTTCTACGACTACTATACTGGTCTTTATTCGCGAAATTTTTATGCCGAAAAAAATCCTAATGTTATCAAGGAGCTTGGCGACGTAGGCAATGACATAGGTATATATGGGAGCAAACTTTATGTAGTGGTCAACTGCTCTCATAAGGTAGAGGTGCTTGATGCCCACACCGGCATCAGGTGCGGGCAAGTCGACATTCCCAATTGTCGATATGTGAGGTTTCATCGCGGTAAGGCCTATGTGAGTTCGTATGTGGGGCCTGTGCTGATTGACCCTCAAGCACCTAAGGGGGCGGTGTATGAAGTAGACACACTTTCCCTTGCCGTGACACGTAAAGTAGCGGTTGGGTATCAGCCCGAGGAAATGGAAATAGTCGACGATTACATGTATGTGGCAAATTCGGGTGGCTACCGTGCCCCAAATTATGATAACACAGTGTCGGTAATTCAGATGGTAGACTTCAAGCAGGTGCAGCAGATACCTGTGGGTATAAATCTTCACCGACTGAAAAAAGACAGGTACAACAAGCTATGGGTTACGTCGCGTGGAGATTACGAAAGCCGTCCTTCGAGATTGTATGTAATGCAGAAGAAACCAGGATATAACCAGATGGTCGTCACTGACACAATACCCGTGGCCTGCTCCAATATGGCGTTTTATGGTGATAAGATGTATTACTACGCCACAGAATGGAACAATTACACGGCCTCAAATACCATAACCTACGGCATAATCGATGTGCGAACTAAGGAAGTTATCTCGCATAATTTCATTACCGATGGCACTGAAAATGAGATTACGATTCCCTATGGGATAGCTGTTCACCCCGTCACTGGCGATATTTTCGTTACGGATGCCAAAAATTATGTTTCATCAGGTACACTCTATTGCTTCTCGCCCAATGGGCGTAAGAAATGGAGCGTACGTACTGGAGATATTCCGGCTCACATTACTTTCCTGAGAAAATGAAAAAGCTGTTATGTTATTTCCCGCTATTGGTGCTCCTTGCTGGTTGCAGCGCCGAAATACCTATGGTCAACCTCGGTATCGATGATGCATATTATATACCTCGGATGTCAAAATTGAGCCTGGAATCAGCGTTGACAGGTGCTGAGTATTGTTGGAAAGTCAATGGGACGACAGTGTCGACTGACCGCAATTATATATTTCTCGCACAAGATGAGGGGGTATATGATCTGTCGTTTGATATTATAGATGAGGAGTCGCCGTATCATTTTGATTTCACTGTAACCGTGCTTCACGAGGAAGTGGAATATTCGCCATACATCTCAAGGGTATACGAATATTGCCCGGCCCCGGGCCAATTTGTAAATGAAATGCCGAGATATGAGCGCGGCGACACTTACGCTGATATGCTTAAGAAGGCCGAAGAATCGATTTCGGGCACAAATGATATAATGATAACACTCGGGGGGTATGGTGGATATGTAACATTCGGATTTGACCACACGGTGATTAATGTTCCGGGCGAAAAGGATTTTCAGATATGGGGTAACGCATTTTACGAGCTCACAAATCCTGATGCCCGGGGTGGCTCAGCCGAGCCAGGCATAGTGATGGTGAGTTATGATGAAAACTGCAATGGCCTACCTGATGATGAGTGGTATGAATTAGCCGGAAGCGAATATTACAAGTCAGAAACCCTACATAATTATCATATTACTTACGCTCGACCATCGGACAACCATACGCCGGTTGAAGATGACGACGGCTATCTTGACGACATTACATATATAAAATGGGAAGATTCAGAGGGCGTGACCGGGTATATAGCTAAAAATATATTTCACTCTCAAAGCTATTTCCCTGAGTGGATTTCTGACAATCAACTTTCATTCTCGGGTTCTCGTCTTGCTCCTAAC
>CAMWOD010000096.1 GCA_947175715.1 uncultured Porphyromonadaceae bacterium | reverse complement strand
ATACGCGCAGACACTTCTGCGAGTCGGCCACACGGGTATATTTTGCCGCTTTGTTGCCCAGTATGATATCCTTAAACTGGTTCATTCCGGCGTTGGTGAACATGAGAGTGGGGTCATCCTTGATTACCATTGGAGCTGAGGGGACGATGGTGTGACCCTTGGTGCGGAAGAAGTCTTTGAAAGACTCACGGATTTCCTTAGCTGTAAGCATATTATGTAACTATGATTTAGCTTATTGAATTATCACGCGAATTTACGCATTTTTTCCGACAAAACCTTACCCCTTTTCGGCAAATAGTGGTATTATCACCCCCGAAAAATTACGGCTGCGTAGCGGCCGGTCTCTGTTACGGCTATAACATCGTACCTTCGGCACTCAGATGATCTTACGGGCATGACCTCCCCGCGTTCGGGCTTACGCCCATCACACGGGGTTCGGTACGATATCGCCGCTCCGCGGCTCAGCTGTCGTCAGATTGGTCTAATAATTCTAATTACTCCGATTACTCCGATTTGAGCCGCGGCGTGGCGATGTTGTTATGAACACCACATGAAGCAAAGCGAGTGTGGGGAGGCTCAAGATTGGCGGAGGGCGTAGAAGGCGATGGCGGAGGCAGCTGCTACGTTGAGGGAGTCGACTGAGTGTGCCATGGGTATCATCACGGTGTAGTCGGCCTGGGCGATGGTGGTTGTGGGTAGTCCGTCACCCTCATTGCCCATGATTATGGCCAGTCGGTTGCCGGGGGTATGGAGTGCGGGGTCGTCAAGTCGGATTGACTGGTCGGTCAATGCCATCGCTACTGTGGTGAATCCTAAGTTTTTGAGTGATGCGATATAGTGGGCCGAGGAGTCGAGCCATGTCCACGGAACGAGGAATACCGAGCCCATTGATACGCGTATGGAGCGTCGGTTGAGAGGGTCGCAAGATGTAGGTGTGAGTAGAACGGTGTCGATACCAAGTGCTGCTGCTGAGCGGAATATCGAGCCGATATTGGTGGTGTCGACTACGTTGTCGATTACCACGACACGCTTAGCCCCGGCGCATACGTCGGCAAGTGCCTGCGGCTGGGGTCGGCGCATGGCCATCAGTACCCCTCGGGTGAGGGTATAGCCCGTGATATTCTCCAAAATGCTTCGCTCGCCGGTGTAGATGTCGATGTCGGGGCATCGGGCCACTATATCGGCTGCGTCGCCATGGAGATGCCGCTCCTCGGCAAGAAGTGAAACGGGGTGATACCCGGCATCGAGGGCCACGCGTATCACTTTGGGACTTTCGGCTATGAAGATGCCCTCATCGGGGTTGAGTCGGTTGCGCAGCTGGGCTTCGGTGAGTCGGCAAAATGGTGCTATGCGCGCATCGTCGGCCGAGGTTATATGATGTAGATTGGGGTTTGACACGATTACTCTGCGGGCTGGTCGTCGTTGTCAAATAATTTGTCCTCAGAATCGAGCTTGTAGTAGTGTGCGAGCAGGGCTATGAACGATGAAATCTCCTTGATGGCGTTGGCAGTGTCGGGGGTGATTTCCTTGCTTTGCAGTCTGAGCATGAGCATGCCGTAGAGGGCATTGAAGCATGTTTCGATTTCTCCGGCTTTCTCTTCTCCGGCTTTTGAGCGAAGTTCCACGATATAGGGTAGGGCACGGTAAAACTCGGCCGTATATTTGGGAAATTTTGGATCCTTAAGCAGGGCTTGGTGTAGGCGTACCATGTCGCTGAGCACATTTTTGTTGATCTGCAGATGTCCTCGCTCTGTGACTCCTTCGCGCCGCATCATGTCGATAAGCGACTCGTACCATTCGGTGAGTTCCTTGCGCTGAGCTTCATCAAGGTTGCTGCGGTCGATTACATTGTCTTTGATTCGCTGTATGTCAAGACCGTTTGCACGGATTATGTCCTCGATATTCCACATATATAGGAGGTATTCCGCTATATTTTCTTTTCGTTTTTGTGAGGCGATATACATGAGAGAATTTTGGAATTAGGAATTAGTAATTAGGAGAGCTGGTGCTCGGTGATGTAGCCGCGGGTGAGAGCGTAAGCGCCGAGGCCCGACACTGAGCGTATGCCAAGCTTGGCAGTGATATTGCGGCGGTGGGTTAGCACGGTATTGAAGCTTATGCCCAATTCAGCGGCAATTTCCTTGTTGATGCGCCCTAATGCCACCAGTCGTAGCACTTCGATCTCGCGCGCCGACAATGGCGTGGACTGCGAAGAGTCGGCATTGGGGGTAGAGGGGCAAGTGATGGCACGCAATATACGGTCGCGCAGGCGGTTGTTTTTGAGCATATCCTTGCACAGCGAGAATATCACGGTGATGACTGCATAGCACAGATTGGTGTCATAATTACCCTCGAGGTGGCTCACGAGCATGTGTTTGATGTCAGACAGCTGCTCGTTGATGTCGGTGCTCTCGGGCACTTCGATATGCCTCCCCTCGGCAATGGCGGGAAACCACTGCTCCATGTCGAATGCTATGCGACCTAAAATCTGCTGCTTCATCTCGTTGAAGAAGCGGCGCAGGTGTGCCAGGTTGTTGTCGTTGCCGCTACGCTGCATGAGCATGTCGAAGTGGCGGTCGATTGTGGGGAGCTGGTAGTGGGTGTAGGATTGATAGGTGAGGGTGAGGTATTGCACCAGCTGCGGCGGGTCGCACTCCATGAGATTGCGCACAGGGAAGTAGTTGTCGTTGACAAATGTGTTGAGGATAGTGCAGAATAGCATCGTGTCGATGCCGTGGCACTGGCATATCTCGGCCACAGTATTGGTGCCCACACCCAGCTTTATACCCCATCGGTTGATCAGGGGTATGATGTCGGGGTCGCGAAGTATCACATCGCTAAGTTGGGTATGTGGCAATATCTGGGTCACTTTACACGAATGTATCGGCTTTCGGTGATGACTATGTCTACCTTCACATCGTGTGGCTCGGCATCGATGGCATCGACGAGCTGGAAATCATAGCCTATGCCCACTTTGGTGGCTGGTAAGTCGGCTAATAGACGGTCGTAGAAACCCTTGCCGCGACCCACACGGTTGCCCATGCTGTCGTAGGCGATAGCGGGTACTATCACCATTTCAATCTCGGCGGGGTCGTACACGTTGTCGCCGTCGGGCTCCTCGATGTGGAATGCTCCCAATTTCAATGTCGAGCGGTCGTAGGGTAGTATCTCCAGGTTCACGCCGTTGACGCGTGGCAGGAAGAAGTGTTTCAACTTGTGCCATTTCTCGATGAAGCGTCGGGTCGACAGTTCGTCGGGCAGTGAGTGGTAGAGCAATATGTGGTCGGCGAGTATGAAAGCCGCCGTTCGTTCGAGTTGTGCGAACACACGCTCGGCTGCCTCCTCCTTCTCATGCTCCGAGAGCAGGCTTTTATGGGCTTTGATGCGGCTTCTTATGTCTTCTTTCCTCATTTAGGTGTAAATCCTTGTTTGATGGGAGGCGTGGAGCCATCGCCGGTGACCTCTTGAATAGCGCGCTCCACCCCTGCGTCATATTTGTTAATAATCTGATAGTAAGCCGATGGTCCCAGGGTGTCGCGGGCTATCATGGCCTTTAGGATATTAACAATCAACGGCGACGATTGGTTGATGTAGGCCCACTGTTTGCGTATTTTTGCTTCGGAGTTGCAATAGTCTACAAATGTGTTGAGAAGCATGTCGTCGGATGGCAGCTGCTTCAATAAGTCATCGACGGTTTTAACTTTGGCGAGTGCTGTGCCATGATCCGACACATAATTGAGCGCAAACTGCTGGAACAATCCGGCATTGATTACCTTGGTGAGGTAGGGGGTGACGTAGGTGCTATCTTTGATTGAGATAAACACGTCGGGTATGATGCCTCCGCCGCCATACACTGTGCGGCCATTGAGTGTCTTATAGGCTTCATTGAGGTTGACCTTGATTGAGTCGGCTGTTTCCATCTCGCCGGTTTCGTATCGGTGAAGCATCTCTTGCTCGTAGGTCTCGGCATGCCCCATGGAGTACTGCTTCTGTATGCTTCGGCCCGAGGGAGTATAGTAGCGGGCCACGGTCAGACGCACTGCGCTGCTGTCGGGTAGGGTGATCTGATTTTGTATCAGTCCCTTGCCGAACGATCGACGCCCAATTATCACACCGCGGTCATTGTCTTGTATCGCGCCGGCAAATATCTCGCTGGCCGAAGCGGTAAACTCGTCGATCATTACCACCAGGGGTATCTCTTGCAGGTATCCGCGGCCATCGCTGAAAAATTCTTGATTGTAAGATGGGTCGCGTCCGCGTTGCGACATGATCAGCTCACCTTTGGGCAGGAACTCGTTGGCTAGGAGCAGAGCCTGGTCGAGCAGACCGCCACCGTTGCCGCGCAGGTCGATGACGATTGAGGTGGCACCCTCGCCAAGGAGGCGCATCAGTGCTTTGAGCGACTCCTCGTAGGTAGAGCGGGCAAATTTGGTGATTTTTACAAATCCAACACCATTCTCGTCAACATAGGCTGCCTCGACCGAGCGGTTGGGTATCTGACCGCGCACGATCTGATACTCGTAAGTCTTGTCGGAGTTATTGCGCATTATCGTGAGGTCGACGGTGGTGCCGGCTTCACCGCGCAGGTGCTTGAACACGTACTCCTGGGTCACATTGACACCAGCGGTGGGAGTGCCGTCGATGGCGATAATGCGGTCGCCGCTCTGCAGGCCCACCTTCTCAGCTGGTCCTCCGGCGAGTACTTCGAGCACTATGATCGAGTCGTTGTTGAGGGTGAAAGTCACGCCGATGCCGCTGAACGATTGGCTCAGCTCGTCATTTACAGCCTCAAGATTGTCGGCTGGAATATACACTGAGTGCGGGTCGAGGTTGTTGAGCAGCTGGGGCAGAGTGTACTCGATGAGTGAGTCGAGGTTGACATCATCGACATACTGCGACTCGATGAGGTTGAGGATATTCTGAAGCTTCTGCTGAGCCGGCGACAACCCCTTGGGGGTCGACAGATACAGGGCCACAAACCAGCCGCCCACAAAGGCGATAGCCATTAACAGCGGAATCCATACCGCCGACTTAATTTTACTTTTCATCAATCGATGTCGGGAATGTGTGTAACGTCGATGCCGGCGCGTTGCAGCAGGTCAAGCCCGTCGGTAAGGCGGTATATCTCGTTGAAAACTACACGCTTGATGCCGGCCTGAATGATGAGCTTGGAGCATTCCACGCAGGGAGATGCCGTGATGTAGAGGGTAGAGCCGGCGCTCGAATTGTGCGAACGGGCCACCTTGGTTATGGCATTGGCTTCGGCATGAAGTACATAAGGCTTTGTCACTCCGTTTTCATCCTCGCACACATTCTCAAATCCCGAGGGTGTGCCATTGAATCCGTCGGATATTATCATCTGTCCCTTTACAAGAAGAGCTCCCACCTTACGGCGCTCACAGTAAGAGTTTTCAGCCCATATACGGGCCATCCGCAGGTAGCGGCGGTCGAGGACTTCTTGCTTGTCGTTAAAGTTCATAGGATGTGTGAAGTAAGACTAATCTTTTACGCCGCGAAGATACGCACTTTGCATCTAACCGCAAAAAAAATCGCACGGTTAATCAATTCTATTTTTCATAAAAGAAA
>CAMWOD010000095.1 GCA_947175715.1 uncultured Porphyromonadaceae bacterium | reverse complement strand
TGAATGAGCGAGGCCAAGTAGGGGTGTACTTTGTGATGCCACGCTTGAATGGCACTCCCATGCCGCTGGCGTAACCAAGTGCCATGCCGGTGCCTGAATCGGGTATAGGGCTCACGAAGTCGACCTCAGTGTCGTCAGCTTTGCCCATTGCTTCGCCGTCGGCATAACGCATGTCGTCTACGTTGCGACCTTCGTAAGAGCATGGTGGATAGCCGTAGTAAATCCATAGAAACGAGCATATCTGGTTGCACTCAAATGGTTTGCCCAATTGTTCTCTTCCCTGTGGCGTTATTCTCACGATTTCGCCGGGGCCTAAGTCGTAATCAATTTCATATCCGAGATTGGGGAAGGCACATGTTTCGCTTGTAGCAGCCATGGCTCCATCCTTTCGGCCGATAATGATGGGAGTGCGCCCCAAACGGTCGCGGGCAGCGATGATGCTTCCGTCGTCGAGCAACAACAGCATCGAGCATGACCCCTTTATACGTTCTTGTGCGTTGCGTATACCGCTCAGGTAGTCGTCTCCGTCGCTGATGAGTGCGGCTACCATCTCGGTGGGATTGATTATGTCGTAGCTGTGTTCGCAAAAATGGTGCCCCTTGGCAAGCAGCTCTTTTTCGAGTACATTTATATTGTTGATGCGACCCACAGTCACAATGGCAAACTTGCCTAAATGACAGTTGACTATGATGGGTTGGGCGTCAGTATCGCTTATGACACCTATGCCGGCATTGCCTGAAAATTCGTGGAGATCGGGCTCGAATTTTGTGCGGAAATAAGAGTTTTCGATGTTGTGGATCGAGCGGGCGAATATACCGGATTCCGACACGGTGGCCATGCCTGCTCGGCGAGTGCCGAGGTGCGAATTGTAGTCAGTGCCATAAAATAGTTCATTGACACACGAAGTGCGCTTAGTAGCGCCGAAGAAACCTCCCATAGGATTATTTTCTTGAATTATAATATTGTAAAAGCAAGCCGAGCATACGGCTCAGGGTAGCTGTATGCTCGGCTTATGTATTATCTCTTATGTCGTTCTACCCATTTGCGGGCGTTGACAAACGCGTCAAGCCAGGGTGTCACATCGTCGTTGCGACGTGAGTAGGGGTAGTAGGCGCATTGCCAGGGGAAGATGGCGCGCTCAAGGTGGGGCATCATTGCGAGATGTCTACCGTCGGCCGAACAGATTCCGGCAACAGCGCCTCGCGATCCGTTGGGATTGCCGGGATATTGGCTGTAACTGTACTTGGCTACAATGTTGTAGCTCGACAGCGGTTCGGGTAAGTGGAATCTACCCTCGCCGTGAGCCACCCATATACCCAGGCGGTAGCCTGCGAGCGAACCGAGCATCACACTATTGTTCTTGGGTATTGTCAGTCCTAAGAACTGTGATTCGAATTTATGCGAAATGTTGTGCAGCATCTTAGTGGGACGCTTATGCTCGGGATTGATTAGGCCAAGCTCTATCATCAGCTGGCATCCGTTGCAGATGCCGAGGCTTAGAGTGTCGGGGCGTTCGAAATAGCGCTTGAGGGTTTCGCGCGCTGTATCGTTCCATTTGAATCCGCTTGCCCAACCTTTGGCCGAGCCAAGTACATCGTAATTAGAGAAACCTCCGCAGAATACTATCATGTTGATGTCGTCGAGTGTTTCACGTCCGCTCATCAGGTCGGTCATGTGCACATCTTTTACATCAAATCCGGCCAAATGGAGTGAATATGCCATTTCACGGTCGCCATTGACACCCTTCTCGCGGATGATTGCTGCACGCACGCCTGTACGCTCTGATCGGCTGTGCGCAAGGCCTCGCGAAGCCAATCGACCATCAAATGCTGATGGGATTAGATAGCGGATAGGCTGTTTTTTATAGTTTTCAAATCTCAGCGCCGCACACTCTTTGCCGCTTTGCAATGTGTCGAGCAGGTAGGAGGAGTCAAACCATACATCGCGCAGATAGTCGATACCCAAGAGGTATACAGAATCGTCATCGCTGAGCATTATCACGCGCTCGTCGCAGGGTGAAGCGATCGGGAAGTATTTCACGCCAGATTCGTCGAGTATCTTTTCGGTCGATTCTTTCTTGGAGTCTTCCACTTGTATTACCACAGCCGGGTTTTCGGCAAAGAGTATCTTCAAGAGGTCGGTTTCACCATGCATCCTGAAGCCATCGGTATAAACATTGAGGCCTCCCTCGGTATTGCCGAAGCACATTTCAAGAAGTGTGGTGATCAAGCCACCTGCCGAAACATCGTGCAATGCCATGAGTTTACGGTTGCGAACGAGTCGCTGTATGGTGTTGAAGGCATTTGCAAACTTAGCAGGGTCCTTCACCGTGGGCACCTCTGATCCAACAGCGTTGAGTGTTTGCCACAGGGCCGAGCCGCCAAGCTTAAGGGTGTCGGATGACAGATCGATATAATAAAGTGTGGATGCTTTTGGACGAATTACGGGACTTATGGTGCGTCGAATATTTTTTACCTCACCGGCAGCTGAGATGATTACAGTGCCGGGGGCGAGCACTTTCTTGTCGCCGTACTTCTGAGGCATTGACAGCGAGTCCTTACCAGTGGGGATGTTGATGCCCAGTGCTACGGCAAAGTCGGAGCAAGCTTTCACGGCGTTGTAAAGCGCTGCATCCTCACCCTCATTGCGGCATGGCCACATCCAGTTGGCGCTGAGCGATACGCTTTGGAGACCTTTAGCAAGGTCAACCCCCACGATATTGGTAAGCGCCTCGGCTACAGCGAGCACGGAGCCAGCTGCTGAGTCGGCCAATGCTGCCTGAGGAGCGTGACCTATTGAGGTGGCAATACCTTTAGTGCCGGTATAGTCGAGTGCTACCACACCGCAGTCGCTCAACGGTAGCTGTATGGCTCCCTGGCATTGCTGGCGTGCGATACGGCCTGTGACCGAGCGGTCAACCTTGTTGGTGAGCCAATCCTTACATGCCACTGCTTCGAGTTGAAGCACCGACACGAGGTATTCCTGAAATTTGGCTACATCGACTTGTGGGTCACTGTATTTATGCTTCACTGTGTGGTCGGTCATCACCGTTTTAGGTGAGTTGCCAAACATATCCTCCATTTTGAGGTCGATGGGCTTTACGCCATTGTGGTGCTCAAATGTGAAGCGGTGATCGCCGGTAGTATCACCCACTACATACATTGGCGCACGCTCTCTTTGAGCGATTTGCTCAATCAGTGGTATATCCTTGGCCTTTACCACCATACCCATGCGTTCCTGGCTTTCATTACCAGCGATTTCTTTGTCGGATAGGGTGGGGTCTCCAACGGGAAGTGCATCAATGTCGATACAGCCTCCGGTAGCTTCTACCAACTCGCTCAAAGCATTGAGATGGCCACCTGCGCCATGGTCGTGAATAGAAATGATGGGGTTATTGTCGCTCTCGGCGAGGGCGCGTATTACGTTCGATACACGTTGCTGCATCTCGGGGGGGGCACGCAGCACGGCGTTAAGCTCGATAGAATTATCGTAGAGTCCGGTTTCAACCGATGAAACTGCGCCACCACCCATGCCAATGCGGTAGTTGTCGCCACCCATTACCACAACTTTTTCTCCTGGTGCAGTTTCACCCTTGAGTGCGTCTTTCTTGGCAGCGTAACCTACTCCGCCGGCAAGCATTATCACCTTGTCGTAGCCATAAGTGCGACCATTCTCGGCATGTTCGAATGTGAGAAGTGAGCCGCAGATGAGTGGCTGGCCAAACTTGTTGCCAAAGTCGGAAGCGCCGTTTGATGCTTTGATAAGAATTTCAGAAGGTGTCTGATACAGCCATGCTCGGGGGTCCATCATGCGTTCCCACCGATGCTCAGGGCTGAGTCGGGGGTAAGATGTCATGTAGACGGCAGTTCCGGCTATGGGTAGTGAGGCTTTACCACCACCTAAGCGGTCGCGTATCTCGCCGCCTGTGCCGGTAGCGGCTCCGTTGAATGGCTCTACTGTGGTGGGAAAGTTGTGTGTTTCGGCTTTGAGTGAAATTACGGTATCGATGGGCTTAACCGTAAAATAGTCGGGACGTTCGGGATGTTCGGGATAGAACTGGTCGACCTTCGGTCCTTTAACGAACGCTACATTATCTTTATACGCCGAAACAAGCTGATTGGGATTCTCCTGTGACGTGCGTTTGATGAGTTTGAACAAAGACGATGGCATTTCCTTGCCGTCGATCACGAAAGTACCATTGAAAATCTTGTGGCGGCAATGCTCGGAGTTGACTTGCGAGAATCCGAATACCTCACTGTCGGTAAGTGGGCGCCCGAGCTTGGCGCTGAGTTGTCGCAAGTAGTCTTCCTCATCTGCGCTCAAGGCGAGACCTTCGGCGCTGTTGTAGGACGAGATGTCGTCGATGTAAACTATCGGCTGAGCCTTGATGTCGACTTTGAAAATGTTTTGTCCTAAGCCGTCATATACTCGTTGCAGCATGCGGTCGTGAGTCCCCTCGGCATCGGCTTTTGTAAATTGCTCGATGCGTGTGATGCCGTTCAGGCTCATGTTTTGGGTGATTTCAACAGCGTTGGTGCTCCAGGGTGTAATCATTTCGCGGCGGGGACCAACGAAGCGACCGCTGACAGAGCGGCTTTTCAGGGGTTTGGCTCCATCAAGAAGCCATACAAGGCGCTCAATCTCGCGGTCGGAGAGCTGGTGGTCTACCTCAATTGCAGTAACCAAGTCAGCTCCTTTTTTGAAAAAATGTATCATAACTTTCGTGGGGCGTCATTGTTTTGACGCAGCAAATTTACGCATTTTTTCCGAAGCCTACCATACTTTTCATTAAGTTCTTGTAAAATACAGCAGCCTCGCTGTTGGCGAGGCTGCTGTATTGTATAATTATGGGGTTACGATTACATGAGGATGTAAGATGTGAGAGGTTGAAGCTTACCTTCGAGAATTCCTTTTTTCACCTTGAACGTTGTAGCGTGTACAGCATCAGTGTACGTGCCGTCGGGGAGTGTGGTGGCGAGTTTGGCTTTCTGAACTGTTGAAGACAGGTTGACCAATGCTGCTCCTTTTGATCCGCGAGCCACTTCTACTACAGCTCCGTTATCACTTACGGTAACTGTTTCGGGTTGTCCGGCCATAGCGGTGCGGAAGTGGTTGACAGCTACAACTTCGGGGTGCTTGAACTCGTCATTGCCGCGGGCTCCGATGCGGTTGTTGCCCCAATAGTTCTCGCGGGTGCTACCTGCAGGGCGAGAGTAGAACAGAGGCGTTCCGTGGTCGCGGGCGGTGAGGAATACCCAACCCATGCGGATCTGGTCGTCGGTAAGTCCGGCCGATTCGTGCGCATTGCAATAAGTATCGTGGCTTTCTACCCAGGTTACGAGTTCAGAGGGGTCAGCGTCGTGGTGCCATGAGCGCAAGTCGGTAGCGTTATAGTTCCCTTTTTCGAGGGCTTCGCGCAGGAAGTGGCCGTAAGCGCTTGCTGTCATATCCATATATTCGGCGTATTCTTTCTCGGGTACACCTCGGTCCTGGAGCACTTCACCATATATATAAATGGAGTCGGGCATTAACCTGTGTCTTATACACATGTCCGAGCCCACGAGACTCCTGAGCATCTGGGATGGCGGCTTGTGCGGG
>CAMWOD010000094.1 GCA_947175715.1 uncultured Porphyromonadaceae bacterium | reverse complement strand
ATAGTCATAACAACCCCCGATAACTCGGCGGCGGACCTCCCAAATGGGAAAGTCCGCCGCCTTTTTTATGTCACTTATATCGCCCTTTTATCCACCCCCATCATCTTCATCTCCTTCATCCATTTTATCACCTCCACCATCACACAACCAGCTGCATCACCATCATCACCAACATTACCACCATCATCACACACCGACAGTATTACAAATACCGCAAAAAAACTGGAGCTCGCTCCTTGTGGGGCAAGCTCCATCGATATAAATAGAGATTCTTATTATTTCTTGATGAGGCGCAGAGTCTGTCCTTCGCTTGTCACTGCTACATAGTGGCCGCTACGAAGCGAGCTCATATCGAGTGTACCTACAGTGGCAGCGCCCATATCGACACTCATAGCCATGCGGCCATCGATAGAATAAACGTTGACTGTGCCCATAGGCTTGGATGAGGCGAGCGCTGTAGTACCAATCACAGGATTGGGAAACGCGGTGAATGTCTCCTTGTCGGCCACAACAGTGTTTACACCTGTCGACTTAGCTTTCACCTCATAAACGCCATAACCATTTCCCATGGTATAGTTATAAATATGGTATACGTCGTCGGCCATCTTCACGGCCTTCATCATTGTACCGGTCGATGCATTTACATCGTATCCCTTTGAGCCAAGAGCGGGAAAGGTGACAAGAGGAGCCTGGCCGGAAGTCATGTCGCGCACGGTGAAACCGCCATTGTAGTTCGAACCCGAGGGGTGTACCAGCAGGTCGTGATCCTTGATGTTGAGATATGCGCCGCCGCACGATGAGTTGCGGTTGGGCGATGTAGTGCTTGACGACTTTGTAAAGTAGTCACCCTTATCCTTGCCGTCGTAGAGGTAAAAACCCACGTTGCGCACCATGTAGATGTACTTCTCAGGACCATTGATAGGGATAATCACCGAGGCTGACGAACCTTTGGCCGACATTCCGGTGTGCTTGATCACCTCTTTAAATTCACCGTTGGCTATATGCACTATCACCACAGTAGTCTGTGAGTTGGGGAGAAAGTAGAGGTAACCACCCTCCTCCGAAAAAACGTCGCCCGACGCACTGATAAAGTGATTACCACCAGTTACCCCAGTGTTAAACTCCACGTCTACAGGCTCAGTAGTTGAGCCGTATCGAAAAAGGCGCACCTTCGAGGGTGCATCATTGATGCCCGACTCCCAACGAAAAATAAGGTTTTGTGCATCGTCAGTGCAGATACCATGCACGGGGCCTCCACCGAGTTCTGTCTCGCTGTAGGGTAGCACGACGGGCTCTGTGCTATTCTCGTCAAAAATCAGCAGTGATTTTGTGCCATAGTCGTTTACATAGAATTTGCCATCTACAACGGCCGCCATTTCACCGGTTTTGTACTTTGCACCGGCTTTCGAAGGGTAGTTGGTAGGGAGATTGCCATCGAGTTCGCCGCGTGTCCACAGCACACTGCTCTCCAGCTCCACAGCGTCGGGAGGAGTAACGATAGTGCCGTCAGGGTCATTTACGGTAAGCTCAGGCATTGAGCTTGGCATCAGGTAGTCGCAGGTCATCATAAATACGCCCATTTCGCCATACTTCTTGTAGTTGGCCTCGGTGTTCACGGTCCATGCTGCCACCTTAAGTCCCTGCTCGGCGTAGCGCTGCACGATACTTTGCGTCAGAGCACCGGCCGAGAAGCTGGGGTTGATCTTGTTGTTCTTGCAGAACTGCAGCTTGGCATCGCTGTCGGAGCTAAGCAGATACTGGCATGTAGCCTCAGGATAATTCTTCTTAATATACTCCAGCGACTTCTGCATAGAGGTGAGGAATATAGCCTTGTCCTGCAGATTGCGCTCGGTGACGAGCTTCCACAGGCCGGGGAAGTTGCTCATGTCGTTGTTGTTGATACCTGTAGTCCACTTCAGCTCTATCATGGGGAAGCAACCCTTCTCCACACAGATGTCGAGATACTCAGCTACCGAGCATATTTGACCGGTATAAGTATTGCCCGAACGTGTCTGCTTAAGTGTCAACGCACGCAGTACGTCATAATCGGTTGTTGCCACATTGAGGTCTTGGTCGCAAAGCGAGCCAGTGGTTTCGTCGTGAAGTATCACATACTTGCCATCCTTGGTGACGCGTACGTCGCACTCCAGACCAGTGTAGTGATAATAATCAGCACCGTTGCGATATGCCTCAGCGGTGTTGGCCACGCCGCGATACGATCCGCGGTGGCCCACAAAAATCGGTTTCCAAGCCCATGCCGAACTTACAGTAAGCAGCATGGCAATCAAAAGTAATGATTTGTGCTTCATGATAATTGGGTTTGTTAGGTTCTTTATCGCAAAGATAGCCTAAATTTCCCAATAATCACCAAAATTAGCTCGATTTAACGGCTCGAACTACCATAATACCCTAACTTCTATCAGCTCAGACGGCGCCCCGACTCCTGTGTAGGCTTGTGCTCAGCTACCTCGACAAAGTAGATCGAAGCAACAATCAGCGCTATCGATGCCATCTGCCACCAGCTGAAATGATCCTGACCCAGGGCGTAGCTTACACCTGCAGCCACTATGAGAATCACATAGCCATAGAGCGCCACCACTGTGGGCTTAAGATTTTTCAGACCGACATCTACCAAGAAATATGAAATAAAGCTGGGGAATACCAGCACAAAAGCGAGTACCAGCATCGGGGTTGAGAAAATCCATTGATCGAGCACCGGGGCATTCCATCCCATGTAGCACACCACACCTGCGGCCGAACACGCTCCGCCGAGAAATGTCCACTTCGACACCGTCACCGGGTCGATGCGCTTCAAATAGCGAGCCGACAGCACCAGGAATATCGAGTAGCACACAGCCGAGCACGCGCACATCGAGTTGCCAAACAACGGATCGGTGGCTATCGAGCTCTTCTGTTGCGTACAAATGCACAAAACTGCGCCTCCAAGACCCATTACAATGCCGATAAGCTTCTCCCCACTCACCTTCTCCTGATAGAAGATCACACATATTATAAATACTATCACCGGTTCAATCGAGATAAATATCGACGAGGAAATGGGGGTAGTATACGTCAATCCAAGCAGTAGGAACGTCATATATCCAGTCATAGTGATCGCCCCGAGCATGAATAGTCCAATGCGCTCACGCACGCTCGTGTGTACAGCCTGGCGGTCGGTGAAGAGCGACAACGCCCAAAAAGCTATCGCACCAAATCCCAAACGCAGCAATACACCCGAGTAAGCACTCATCCAGGTGGGTAACAGGTAGCGCAGGGCATTTTCATTAAGACCTGAGAAAGTTTTCGACACGCCCATTGCGACGTTGCCTCTGAGTAAGGATTTCATAGTTGAAGACGCTTTTTAATTATTTAACACTTCAAGTCTCGCTGCGGTTCGATTTCCGTAACATTATTTTGGCCGCTCCGACAGCGAAAATATCGGGGACGGATAGAAAATATGGGGGCGCAACCTCATGGCCGCGCCCCCATTATAGGTAGATGCTCATCTGAGCATCGTTAGCTCTAATTTATTAGAGGACGATCTTAGATACCTCGTTGCCTTTGCGAACGATGTAGAACTGACCCTTAACGGGCTCGTTAACGCGGATACCTTGCAGGTTGTAGTACTCAACAGCGGCGTTGTTGTCAGCGTCGATAGCCTCAACTGCAGTAGGCTCGTCGCTTACTACTACTGTCATTTCCTTGAAGTCAACGGTGAAGTAGAGCTTCTTGGGATAGTCAGAGAACGATACGATGTTGAATGCGTTGGTACCCTGCTGGAAGGCTACGGCAGTCTTGTTGGCTACCTCTGTACCATCTACGGCTGCACCGTAACGTGTACCTACGCCTGCCCAATCGCCATCGGTAGCGGCTGCTTTCTCGCAGAGGCTGAACCAGCCACCTGCCATATCAACCTCACCATAGTAGGTGTAGCCGTCTTCCTTAAGTTCGAGAGGAGCTACAACGGTAGTGTTCCACTTGCCGGCTGCAAGTTCACCAATCACTGCAAGTGAAGCGGGTACGTTGATTTCCTCGCCCTTAACAACTTTGATGGTTGAGTAGTCGCCAGCAACCTCGATGGTGTAGGGAGCGGTAGCGGTAGTGTTCATGTTGCCGCTGCTGGGTGAACCAGGGAGGAGGGCGGTTACTTCATTGGGAACGATATCAGCCTCGGTGTGGAAGCCAGCTGCGTTGAACTTATCCCAGCTACCCTTCTCGGTAGAAAGCTTGAAGCCGTAAGGAGCAGCGGGAACATCGATGGTGAATACGTTCTTGGCCTCATCGTAAGCCATCTCGGTGGGGTTAGCTGCGTCGAATGAGCCATCGATACCCACGATGTAGAGCTTGCCAGAAGCAACGGGCTTGTTGGTAGCGTTGGTAGCCCAGATCAGACCGTTGGCGAGGTCAACATAAGCTGTCCACTGACCATCGGTGTAACCGAAGTTGATGTTGGCGTTGCCGCCTACATAGAGAGCATACTTGGTTTCGCCGGTGTTGTCCTCGATCTTCTTATCGTCGGCAACGCAGATTACGCCCTGCTCAAAGCCGGCCCAGTCGTTGGCGTCAACACCCTTGGTGGTTGACATCTTAAATTCGCCAGTACCCTCAGCGAAGGTGTAAGAGTAAACGCCGTTAGCGTAGTTGAACTCAACGGGCTCGCCGGGATTCCAGCCCTGACCTGCGTAAGCAGCGTAGAGAGCGGGAGTTTCCTGCTGGGGAAGAGTAGCGGTGAGCTGATAAGCACCTGAGCGGCTGTTCCATACTGAGATGGTCACTGAGTTGTTGTCCTCGTTGGGGAAGCAAGAGATACCTGCGTAAGCCTGGCCTGAGGGGTTCTCGATAGCTGCCTCGTAGCTGGCTACGATGGCGTTGTCGCTCTGTCGTACAATCACGATGTCGCCGTTGCACCAAGTAGCGCCCTTGCCGGGGAGCTTGGCACCGTAAACGAGGTATGACTCACCACCGAGCATGAACCAGTCGAAGGCCATGGCCGAGCGCTGGTCAACGCGGTTTACTGATGCGAAGCCGTCGAAGTCCTCGTTAGGGTAGTAGATGGTGTTGCCGTTGGCTGTGTACAGATAGAAGCACATATCCCATGCGCCGGTGGCGTCGGCCTCCTCAACTGAGGTTGCCCAAGGCTGTGCGCGCTGGAAGGTGTTGTTTGCGCCGGGAAGCTCAAGCGAGGTTGATGCCTCGGCTGCCTCGCCGTTCTTGATCCAGTATGCGTCTACATAGGTAGCGGTGCTGGGAGTTGTGTATACCATAGCGCCTTCCTCTGAGAAGAAGTCACCAAGGGCGCGGCCTGAGTTGTCGGCGCGCTGAGGGCCTGCCTCACCGGGCTCGTCGAACTCTACGGTGACTACGTCGTCCATAGATATCTTGCCGGCGGGAAGAATTCTGAACGAGTGAGACTGTGTGCCTGTTCCTGCTGCGCCGGTGGGCCAGTAAAGGTTACCTGCGTTGTCCGAGCCGATTGATGTGCCGGTACCGTCGGTCTCCATATACTCGGTGACACCGTTGGCGTCCATCTTGTAGATCTTGTTAACGGTGTAAGCGTTCACATAGACTGCCTTGTCGTTGGGGCGGCCTGTGGCGCCAC
>CAMWOD010000093.1 GCA_947175715.1 uncultured Porphyromonadaceae bacterium | reverse complement strand
TGGCGACTGTCGAAACCTGCTTACCTACCAGCTTGCAATGAAGATTTCTGCAGTCACAGAAATCTTTGTCGAACGATTTATATCCAAAGGTTCTCGCACAATAGACCAGATGCAACAAGCCGCAAGGAGCTGTAAGCAGAATATTGTGGAGGGGAGTGCCGCAGCATCTACTTCCAAAGAGACTGAAATAAAACTTACCAATGTAGCGCGGGCATCACTGAGTGAATTGGAGGAGGACTACGTGGACTATCTTACATTTCACCATCTAAAACGATGGACAAAGGACAATCCACGAACCCTGCAGCTTAGGAAATATATCAAGTCAGAAAAATTCGACTCTGAGTATATATCGTTATGTCAACGCCTTCCAGCCGAAGAATACTGCAATATGGCTATAACTCTTATAAAGCAGACTCAATATTTACTTGATCGGTTGCTGCAATTTCAGCAACGAAGATTCATAGAGCAAGGAGGTATTAGAGAAGCTATGGCGTCAGCTCGCAGGGAGTATCGAAGCAATCTAAATCAGAATAATTGGAGCTATCAGAATAATTGGAATAATCCTACAAATAACTCCAATAGCTCTAATAACTCCAATAATTCCAATAACTCCAATAGCTCTAATATGTAGGCCTCGCATGATTTTCGCCATAATCTTCATACTGCTATTGCTGCTGGAGGTGGCATACTTTGGGGTGGCAAAAAGATTCAATATCGTTGACTATCCTGTCGGTAGGTCATCTCATGCTACGGCAACACTGCGAGGCGGCGGTATTGTCATCCTCTTTGGCGCATGGCTATATGCAGCATTCTTCGGATCGGATTACTGCTGGTTTTTACTGGGTTTGACCCTTGTAGGCACCGTGAGCTTCATCGACGACCTACGTCCACAGTCGATTGCTCTCCGCCTTGTTGCCCAATCAATAGGTATGTCACTGTTGCTATATCAGTTGGAGGCATTTATTACTATCCCCTGTTGGATTCTTTTGATAGCATTGATTATTGGTGTAGGTATATTAAACGCATTCAATTTCATGGATGGCATAAACGGCATCACCGGCAGCTATTCACTTGCCGTGATAGCACCATTGGTCTATCTCAACATCAGCGACAACTTTATACCTATGCCCTATCTCTATGTCACGGCGTTGTCGCTGATAGTGTTCTGCTTGTTTAACTTCCGCAATCGTGCATTATGTTTTGTGGGAGACGTTGGCTCGATTTCAATAGCCTTCATCCTTGTGTTCGCTATCGGATTGCTAATGCTTCACACCGGCAACTATTCATATATCGTATTTATTGCGGTATATGGTGTTGACTCCGTGATGACAATCATTCACCGCATCATGCTCCATGAAAATATAGGTCAACCTCATCGCAAACACGCCTACCAATTGATGGCAAATGAGCTTAAAATAAATCACTTGCACATCTCGTTAATGTATATGGTGCTCCAGCTTGCCATATCGTTCGGGCTGATTTTCAGCAATATTAACCCATATCTTTATCTTGGCATTACGATAATCTTACTGAGCTTGGCATATATCCTGTTTATGAAGAAATACTATCATCTTCATAATGAATATCCGTGATACTTTTCATGCAAGTGTATGCAATCAGGACTATTTTCCAAGCCAACAAGCCGACAACGATAACTGGAATTTTTGTATCTTTGTGGGAAATTTCAAGAAATGGACAATTTACCCAAAGACCCCGCCATATTGCTTAGCTACATCAACACCAAGCTACGCGACAACTATGCGTCGCTCGACGAGCTGTGCGACGACCTTGCCATAGATCCCACAGAGCTGAAAGCTGCTCTTGCCCCAATGGATGTGGAATATATCCCTGCGGTCAACCAGTTTAAATGACCCCTACCGATGCTCACCAACGAATACCTCAACGAACTTAACGAGCAGCAACGAGCAGCCGTAGAGCACATCGACACGCCTCAACTGGTGATAGCAGGTGCAGGCTCGGGCAAGACGCGTGTACTTACTTACAAGATAGTACACCTACTTGCCAATAATTTTGAGCCGTGGCGCATACTTGCCTTGACGTTTACCAACAAGGCTGCACGCGAAATGCGAGAGCGCATCGAATCATTGGTAGGCCTAAATACAGCCTCCAAGCTGTGGATGGGCACCTTTCACTCCATATTTGCCCGTATACTCCGCACTCACGCCGACCGTTTAGGATTTAAACGCGACTTCACAATCTACGACACATCCGACTCCAAGTCGCTCGTGAAGTCGATAATACGTGATATGGACCTTGACGACAAGATATACAAGCCGTCAACCATACTCAACGCAATTTCGGCAGCAAAAAACGCTTTGATTTCCCCCGAAAGCTATGCGGCCGACCGCGACCTGATGGAACAAGACCGACGTGCACGCCGCCCTTACACTCAAGCTATTTATCAAGCCTACCGCAACCGCTGTTTTGTGGCCGGCGCCATGGACTTTGACGACCTTCTATATTATACTAACATACTGCTGCGCGACAACCCCGATATACTGCGCCATTACCAGGAATATTTCCGCTACGTGCTGGTCGACGAGTACCAGGACACAAACTTCGCACAGCATCTTATTGTATCACGCCTCACCGAAGGTAACAACAACCTGTGTGTGGTAGGAGACGATGCACAGAGCATCTACTCTTTCCGCGGGGCCAATATACGCAATATCCTAAATCTAAGGAAATCGTATCCTACACTTCAGATTTTTAAGCTCGAACAGAATTACCGTTCAACTCAAAATATCATTAACGCAGCCAACACCCTGATAGCCAAGAACACTGAGCAGATACCAAAGCAAGTGTTCTCGCGCAACTCAGTGGGTGAGAAAATCGAAGTAGTACAAAGTTATAGCGACTATGAGGAGGCATTTCTTGTAGCCAACCGCGTGTCGCAAGTGAAGATGAGGTCGCACACAAGCTACGAGGAGTTTGCCATACTTTACCGCACTAATGCCCAGTCGCGTATCCTTGAGGAATCGCTGCGTAAGCGCAATATCCCCTATCGCATTTATGGTGGACTATCATTCTATCAACGCAAGGAAATCAAGGATGCAATCGCTTACTTCCGACTTTCCATCAATCCATCAGACGATGAAGCGCTGCGTCGAGTTATCAACTTCCCCGGCCGAGGGATTGGCGAAACTACCGTCAACAAGCTGCTGCGCAAAGCCATCGACAACCGTGTGTCGATATGGGATGTGATCACCAACATAGATACATATAAACCAGAGCTAAATTCGGGCACACTGCGTAAACTCGACGGCTTCCGAACATTAATCGAGCATTTCATCAACATGAATGCCAGTGGGTTGAATGCCGAGGAAGTAGCTACAGCTATAATCCGCGACACCGGATTGCTCACAATGCTTATCACCGACCGTACACCCGAGTCGATTTCCAAACAGGAAAACCTCAACGAGCTACTCAACGGTGTGCGTGAGTTCGTGGCCACACAAATTGAAGAAGGACGACCTGAGGAAGTAACTTTGCGTGATTTCCTGGCTCAGGTATCTCTTGCCACCGACCAGGATACTGACGATGACACCCAGGAGGAGCGTATTACGCTTATGACTGTCCACGCCGCCAAGGGGCTCGAATTTACCAATGTATTTATTGTAGGTGTGGAGGAGGAACTTTTCCCGTCAGGTATGGCCACCACCCCATCGGAAATTGAAGAGGAGCGTCGACTGCTCTATGTGGCCATAACCCGAGCCAAACAATACTGCATGATAAGCTACGCATCATCACGCTATCGCAACGGGCAGACTACCAGCACCTCACCATCACGATTTATACGCGACATCGACCCGCAATACCTCCAACTCTCCACGGGCACTACTATAGCGCCGCAATCGTTCAACCCCATGGAGCGATACCGCTCGTCGTATCACTCTTCCACCACCTCTACTACTCGACGCTCATCCTATGCATCTCAACCCTCCAATGCACCTACATATAAGGCGCCTTCATCACCCTCAGTAACTCCATCAAGACCTGCAGTTACGACTAATTCCACCGCCAACAACGGGGCAGGAATACACCGTGTGGAAGAACTTGCGGTGGGGATGAACATCGAACATCCCCGTTTCGGCCAAGGCACAATAATTACTATAGATACGGGCTCGGTTGATGCCAGGATTGTAGTGAAATTCTCAAATGTCGAAACAAAAACTCTCCTCCTTAAATTTGCAAAATTCAATATTTTATGAACTCACGCATCGACTCAATACCAACCCCATTCTATGTAGTATATGAGGACCGCCTGCGACGCAATCTCGATTTGATTGGCAATGTGAGCCGTCAGTCGGGAGCTGATATAATCATGGCATTCAAAGCCAATGCTCTATGGCGCACATTCCCCATCATCCGCGAGTATATCAATGGATGCACAGCAAGCTCAGTAAATGAGTTGCGCCTTGGTCGTGAGGAATTGCAAGCACAAGTTCACAGCTATACTCCGGCTTATACCGACGCCAATATCCTGGAGTTCGTCGAAGGGAGTACTCATATCACATTCAACTCGTTGTCGCAACTCGAACGCTTTCTTCCTGTAGTTGAGAGGTATAACAACGAAAATGACCGACATGTAAGTGTAGGATTAAGAGTCAATCCCCACTGCTCGGTTATCGATACTGACATATACAATCCCGCATTGCCCGGCTCACGTTTTGGAGTATCGGCAAAAATGCTGCCCACACTACCCAACGGGGTTGAGGGGCTGCATTTTCACGCACTATGCGAGTCATCGGCCGACGATCTTGCCAAGGTACTCAACGCTTTTGAAACGCAATTCGGACATCTGCTCAAAGATGTAAAATGGGTGAATATGGGTGGTGGTCACCTTATGACTCGCGAGGGTTACGACACCGAGCGACTTATTCAGATAATAAAGGACTTCCGCAACCGTTACCCATGGATTAATGTGATATTAGAGCCTGGAAGCGCCTTTACATGGCGTACCGGCGACTTGATATCATCGGTGGTTGATGTAGTTGACAATGATAATATTAAAACTGCCATACTCGACGTATCATTTGCCTGTCACATGCCCGACACACTCGAGATGCCGTACAAACCCATAGTAAGCGAGAGCAACGAAAACGGTGAGCTACACTATCGCTTGGGCGGAAATTCATGCCTCAGCGGAGACTTCATCGATGGGTGGAATTTTGACAAGGAGCTAAAACAAGGCGACCGCATCACACTTGAGGATATGAACCACTATACCACCGTAAAAACCACGATGTTCAATGGTATACATCATCCATCAATCGTTTTTGTCCCTGCCGATCAATCAAAGCCTGCCGAAACGCTGCGCCACTTCACTTACAGCGACTACCGTTCACGCATGAGCTGAGCTTAGCCGAATACCAGGCCAAGCACCCAGCTCACCACTGAAAAGATAATGCTGTAGAGCAATGCCGACCAAAATCCCGACACCTGGAAGCTACTAACAAGCCAGCTTGCCAACAAAATAATCAGCGCATTGATTACAAGCAGAAATAAACCTAACGTCAGTATGGTAACCGGCAGTGACAGGAATACTAAAACAGGCTTGACAAACACGTCAAGTAGCCCCAAAACAAGGGCCAACAGTATTGCAG
>CAMWOD010000092.1 GCA_947175715.1 uncultured Porphyromonadaceae bacterium | reverse complement strand
CAAGACAAAAATCTCGTGGCGATATGCGTCCTCAGCGTTAACAAATATTGGGGAATCGGGTCTTAAGCCCCCGATTTCAACAGAATTAATCATACAAAATGTTAAATAACACGGCATAATCCCCTACAGCACAGAAAAAATGCCTACCTTTGCTCCTCAATGAACACACATAGACTTATAATCACCTTAATTATCGCAATTTTGTCCCTCGGAGCACGCGCCAACGACTTCATCGAGGGTGGAATTTATTATACCGTCATTGGCGATAATGAGGTAGAGGTGGAGCGGCTGCAGAACACCAATTATTCGTGGGTTCTCACCATACCCGAGGAGGTGGAGCATGAAGGCGAAACCTACAAAGTCACTGCTATCGGCAATCGCGCATTTGAGAATTGCACCAAAATCACTTTTATCAACCTACCCCAAACCATCACATCCATTGGCCATTACGCATTCTCTGGATGTAGCTGGCTCACTGAAATAACATTTAGCGACAAAATCACCGCCATAGGTGATGGGGTATGCTCAGGTTGCACAAGCCTGCGCACAGTCGTGTGGCCCCAACACATCACCACTATCCCCGACAAGGCCTTTGATGCCTGCTCACATCTCACCACCATCACCGGCATCGACCGCGTGATCCGCATCGGCAACCACTCATTCAGCGGGTGCTCACGCCTTACCATGGCTGGCTCAGGATTCACCTACATCGGCAACTCGGCATTCTACGGATGCTCTCGATTGACGCACTTTTCGCTCAGTGGCGACAAAATCACAATTGGCGACTCGGCCTTTATGAATTCGGGCATGCTATCGCTATCGCTATCAGCCCGCGAAGCCACAATAGGTCGCCGCGCCCTGTCACGATGCTCCATGCTCACCGAGGCTGAATTTAACGTGCCTATACGCCATATTGATGCACTTTTATTCGCTGACTGCACCACAGTGGAGCGCATAGTACTACCCTCATCGATTGAAACGATAGCCGACTCCGTATTTTTCAACTGCCACAAGCTCAAGGATATAATAATACCCACCGGGGTCAAGTCAATTGGTAGTTACGCATTCGCCCACACGGCAGTCACCGAAATCGATATACCATCGGGAGTGACAGATCTCAGCGACGGCGCATTCACCGACTGCCGCTACCTATCGCACTTGAGTCTTGCCCAAGGTGTAGCCACCATCGGCAACGAAGCGTTTGCCAACTGCTCAGGCCTCACCACTATCACCCTTCCCGCATCATTAGTAAGCATCGGCGACTACGCTTTCAGCGCTTGCTATGGGCTTAAGGAAATCAATTTGAATCAAGGACTTGAGAGTATCGGCGACTACGCTTTCAGCGGGTGCCGCAAGCTATTCATCGTCGACTTCCCCTCATCGCTCCGCACACTTGGGGTAGGCTCTTTTGCCGGATGCTCGGCACTGCACCTGGCTCGGCTCGACAATGGTATCACCGAGATAGCCGACTACACCTTTAAGGACTGTAATGCACTATACTACATGCCATTGCCAGCCACAGTAGAACGCATCGGCGAGGACGCTTTCAGCGGATGCTCCACCATGGCTATTTTCATAGTCAAGTCGCACTTGAGCGAGATAGGTCATGGAGCGTTTGACAATTGCCGCTCCCTCTCCACCCTGATGCTTGAGGAGGGAGTGGGAGCCGTGGCCGAGGATGCCTTCAACGGTTGCCACGAGCTCGACACTATCATATCGTTCAGCGTCCTCCCCCCCACATGGATAGCCGCCGACCCTGGCTACGGCCTCCGCACCTCGGGGTTTGAGCAGCGGGTATGCGACAACGCCCAGCTGGTGGTGCCCATCGGCGCTACCCCAGCCTATCGCAATGATGCTCTGTGGGGACGATTTGCCAACATCATTGAGTCCAACTTCGTAGGTGTCGATGAAATCACAGCCGATGGCGAGGCCCCCTGGCTGCTCAGCGGCGATCGGCTTACAGTCAACCGCCAGGCCACACTCTACGATCTCACCGGACGCTTATTGGCCCAACTGCAGCCGCTACAGAGCATAGAAATCCCGGCTACGGGAGTATATCTGCTCCACATCGCCGGGAAATGCGTTAAACTGAGATTATAAAATCCCTCCAGATCAATATCCAGTATAGGTCGACGGCGAGAGGCGGTGCAGCTCAGCCTTCACCTCATCGCTCACATCAAGATTGTCGATAAACTGCGCTATCGACTCAGCTGTGACGTGCTGATTGGTGCGGGTCAACGCCTTAAGCGTCTCGTAGGGGTTGGGGTACCCTTCGCGGCGCAGTATCGTCTGAATGCCTTCGGCCACCACGCTCCACATCTGCGCAAGGTCGCGCTCTATCGCCTCGGCGTTGAGCAGCAGCTTGCCCAACCCCTTGAGAGTCGATGCTATGGCGATAAGCGAATGGGCCATGGGCACACCTATGTTGCGCAGCACGGTTGAGTCGGTAAGGTCGCGCTGCAAGCGGCTCACGGGGAGCTTCTGGGCCAGATGCGAATAGATGGCGTTGGCCATTCCGATGTTACCTTCCGAGTTCTCAAAATCTATGGGGTTGACCTTGTGTGGCATAGCCGACGAGCCAACCTCACCCTCCTTGATGCGCTGCTTGAAGTACTCCATCGATATGTATATCCACATATCGCGGTCGAGGTCGAGTATTATGGTGTTGATGCGTCGCAGAGCGTCGAACAGAGCGGCCAGGTTGTCGTAGTTGGAGATCTGTGTGGTGTATTGCTCGCGCTGAATACCGAGGCGGCGCTCCAGGAATCGTGCCGCGAAGTCTTGCCAGTCGATCTGCGGATAGGCTGTGAGGTGAGCGTTGAAATTGCCCGTGGCACCGCCGAATTTTCCTGAGATAGGAGTGCTTTTCAGCAGGTCGATCTGCTGGCTCAGTCGGTAGCTGAACACACGTATCTCCTTGCCCAGTCGTGTGGGTGATGCCGGCTGGCCGTGGGTCTTGGCAAGCATAGGCAGCTCGGCCCACTCGTCGGCACGTTGCTCCAACTCCTCCACCAGCTGCTCCAGGGCGGGCAGGTACACATTGTGTACGGCCTCGCGTATCGACATCGGCACAGCCGTGTTGTTGATGTCCTGCGACGTGAGGCCGAAGTGTATAAACTCCTTGTATGCCGACAGGTTGAGAGCGTCAAACTGCTCTTTGAGGAAATATTCCACCGCCTTTACGTCGTGGTTGGTGGTAGCTTCGATATCCTTGATGCGCTGGGCATCGGCCAGTGAGAAGTCGCGGTATATCGCCCTCAGACGGTCGTATGTGTCGGTTGGCACTGTGGCGAGCTGTGGCAGCGGAATTTCGCAGAGTGCTATAAAATATTCCACCTCCACGCGCACACGGTAGCGGATGAGTGCGAACTCCGAGAAATATTCGTCGAGCTGCTCGCATTTCGAGCGATAACGCCCGTCGATGGGGCTTATTGCTGTGAGTTGGTTGAGTTGCATTGTCTTATTGGTTATGAAGTCAGTCGCGGGTAAGCCCGTGGCCGGTTATTATATACTTATATGTGGTGATTTCGGGTAGGGCCATGGGGCCGCGGGCGTGGAGCTTCTGCGTGGAGATGCCGATTTCCGCGCCAAATCCGAACTGCGCGCCATCGGTGAATGCTGTCGACACATTGACATACACACAAGCTGCGTCGACCTGGCGTGTGAACTTATCGATGGCTTCGGCATCCTCGGCCACTATGGCCTCGCTGTGGTGCGACCCGTAGCGGGCTATGGTGTCGATGGCCTCGTCGACCCCGTCAACGGTGATGACCGAGCACTTGTAGTCGAGCCATTCGCGGCCGAAATCGTCGGCGGTGGCATGCTCAAGCAGCGGGTACTTACCCTCGAGCGCGGCGTAAGCCTCGGCGTCGGCATAGATCACCACATTCTTCTCAAGCATCGGCGCCACCACCTGTGGCAGGTCGGCGAGGCGCGAGCGGTCGATGATCAGAGTATCGAGTGTGTTGCACACCGACGGACGGCGTGTCTTGGCATTGTACACCATGCGCTGGGCATAGTCGGTGCGCCCTGACGCATGGAGGTAAGTATGGCACACTCCGGCGCCGGTCTCGATTACCGGCACACGCGAGTTGTCGCGCACATATTCTATCAGCCCCTTGGATCCTCGGGGTATTATCAGGTCGACATATCCCACAGCCTGGAGCATCGCCCCGGTCGACTCATGCTCCATAGGCAGCAGCTGCACCGAGTCGATGTCGATGCCAGCCTGCTCCACGCATCGGCGCAGCAACTGCGCCGAGCATTCGTTGGTGTAGTGAGCGTCGCTGCCACCCTTGAGCAGCACAGCGCTACCGGCCTTGAGGGTGAGGGCGAATACATCGAAGGTGACGTTGGGGCGTGCCTCATATATCACACCTATCACGCCGAATGGCACGTTCACTTTCTTGATTGTCATACCGTTGGGTCGTGTCCACTCGTCGATTGTGCGTCCTAAGGGGGTGGGGAGTGCGGCGACCGAGCGCATGTCGGCAGCAATAGCGGCAAGTCGGTCGGTGGTGAGCCTAAGTCGGTCGTACTTCGGATTTTTCTCGTCCATCCGAGCAAGGTCGCGTTCGTTGGCCTGGAGAATTGCAGTGGTATGGACCTCAATGGCGTCGGCGGTGTCGAGCAGCAGTCGGTTGATGCGCTTCGGGCTCACGTTGATCAGCGAGCGTGACGCCTTGCGGGCATTCTTGAATATCGGGGTATAGTCAGTCATGATTTTTCGTAGTATATAGGTAGTCGGCGTGGATCACCGGGCGCAGGCCGGTGCGCCCCATGTTGTTGCGGGCGGCATCCGAGCCGTAGTAGGTGCGCCCCAGGGCTATGAGTGAGCCATCGGGGTCGACCACGCGCACTATGTCGTCTTTTTCGAAGTCACCCTCTACATCAGTCACACCCACCGCCAGGAGCGAAGCCCCCTGGCTGGCCATAATGGCATCGGCGGCTCCCTGGTTGACGTGGATCGTGCCCTTAGCAAAACCGTCGCTGTGGGCTATCCACTTCTTCACCCCCGATGTAGGTTCGGGCTCGGGCATGAAGCGTGTGTGGGGCACGGTGGGAGCGTCGGTGAGCACCAGTTGTGGCAATATGTTGTCGCGCTTGCCGTTGGCAATAATCACAGCTATCCCCTCCGAGGCCACCTTTGAGGCTATGCGGTATTTAGTGCCCATGCCGCCGCGCCCCAGCGACGAGCGCGACGCCTGTATATACTGCGACGCATCGGTGCCTGGCGCTATCACAGGTATCACCTGCGATGCGGGGTTGGCGGGGTCGCCATCGTATATACCATCGATGTTGCTCAATATTATCAGAGCCTCCATACCCATCATGGTGGCTATCAGCCCCGACAGCTCGTCGTTGTCGGTAAACATAAGCTCGGTCACCGACACAGTGTCGTTTTCGTTGACTATCGGAGTCACACCGTTGGCGAGCATCACCTCCATGCAGTGTTTCTGATTGAGGTAGTGGCGGCGCGAGGCGAAATTCTCCTTGGTGGTGAGCACCTGCCCGCATGCCATGCCATGGTCGCGGAATAGCTCGTAGTAGCGGTTGATAAGCTTGGCCTGACCCACCGCCGAGTAGAGCTGGCGGGCCGCCACGGGGTCGAGATGACGGTCGAGACGCAACTCTCCGCGCCCCGACGCTACAGCTCCCGACGAAATCATGATCACCTCCACACCTTGGCGGCGCAGCTCGGCCACCTGGTCGACCAGGGCGCTCATGCGGGTGAAATCGAGGGTGCCATCGGCTCGCGACAGCACATTCGACCCTATCTTTACAGCAATCCTGCGATACATACTGATA
>CAMWOD010000091.1 GCA_947175715.1 uncultured Porphyromonadaceae bacterium | reverse complement strand
ATGGATTGTAGGTCGATTCCTCTCCCACGGTAGTTGCAGGTCCGTGGCCTGGGTAGATCACTGTTTCGGGAGGTAACGACAGTATTTTCTTATTGATATTTTCGAGTAGCGCCCGCTGGCTACCGCCAGGTAAATCGGTGCGTCCAATACTGTTTTTAAATATCACGTCGCCACCAATCAAGAAGTGATTGGCCGGCGAGTATAACACAATTGAGCCGGGTGAGTGCCCGGGCACATGGATTACGAGCAAACTTTCGTCGCCTAACATCACCATTTCCCCTTCCTTGAGGTTTATTTCAATGGATATTTCATTGGCCTCTACGCCAAGACCAAACATTGCGGCCTGTGAAGGTAGGTTCTCTCCCAGGAAGCCATCGTCGATATGCCCCTTGACCTGAACTCCGTACTTGTTGCGCACGTATCCGTCGCCCAGAGCATGGTCAATGTGCAGGTGTGTATTTATCAGATGTTTTACCGTCAATTGATTATGAGCTATGAAGTCGTCGAGTTGCTTCACTTCGCTACCGCTTATCATACCCGGGTCGATAATCGCGGCCTCGCGGGTGGTTGGTTCGTACACTACATAGGTGTGTACCTCAAACATATTGAAAGTAAATTGTTTAACGTAGAGCATAGTATATAGAGATAAAAGTATTAATGCGGTTAACGAGTCATAGGCACATAAATGAGCTTCTTCTCTTGGAAGTGAGGTTCATTGAAGAAGTCAGTTATATCGATGTCCATTACCGATGCGTTGTTGGGTATCTCGCTGTCGATATCCCCCCCCTTTAGGCATATCAGGCCGTTTTTGAGTCGGCCATGCGACTTGGGCATGATATTCTTCCTGATTAATGGCAACAATGCGTCGAGTCGCATCACTGCTCTACTTATCACGAAGTTGGCCTTAAGCTTGCATTCCCCAATATCTCCGTGCTGAAAGGTGACATTTGTCAGCCCGATAGATTCGGCAATAGATTGAGCCACCTTAATCTTCTTGCCTATACGGTCAATAAGGTGAAAATTGCAATTAGGATGCATTATGGCCATCGGTATGCCGGGGAAACCTCCCCCTGTGCCAAGGTCGATAAACGTGGTGCCATCGACGGGTTCGCCATAGTCGCTGAGAAATCGGCTTATGACGAGTGAGTGCAGCACGTGGTGAGAGTAGAGATTATGAATGTCCTTACGCGATATTACATTTATCTTCTCATTCCACTCGGGGTATAGGACACCCAGAGCTGCAAATTGTTCCAGCATGTGCTGGGGTAGGTTGGGGAAATATTTGAGTAGTATATCCATGACTTTTATAGAATAACACCTGCGGAAATTTATTGGTTTTACGCAGGTGTCAGTAAAATATCTCTATTTTCGTGGTTCGGGGGGGAACTTGTTGGGAAACTTAAGATGCAGTCTTGGTCGCATCATGGCTCGGATGATAAAGAATATACCGGCTAAAATGAACGGAATACTCAGCCATTGCCCCATATTGAGCATCATATCGTCTTCCCAAGGCTCCTGGCTGTTTTTTATGAACTCTATGAGGAATCTGCAACCGAAAAGCACAGTAAAGAACACGCCAAGTATCAGCCCCGGGCGTTCCTCATCGTTGCGTTTCCAATACATCCACATAAGCAGTCCGAACAGAGCGAGGTAGCACAATGCTTCATAGATCTGGGTGGGATGAACGGCGGCGGGTGCAAACTGAGTGACCCACTGGTACGACCTTACGAACTGGAAACCCCATGGCAGGTCGGTAGGACCCCCATAGATTTCGGAGTTGAAAAGGTTGCCAAGTCTTATCAATGCACCGACGAGTGCTATCGGTATCACAAGGCGGTCAAACGTCCATAACGGAGAGCGCTTTGTGGTGATGATTGAGAAAAGTATCACTGCAAGGATTACACCTATGGTGCCACCATGGCTTGCAAGACCTCCTTCCCAAACATAAAGTATCTCTATAGGGTTTTGTGAGTATTTGTCCCATTCATAGAAGAATACGTGACCTAAGCGAGCGCCGATAATAGTGCCTCCCACTACCCACAGCAGTAGGGTGCCAAGCCAGCTTTCGGGTGCCCCTTCGTGCTTGAACATCTTGGCAACGATGAAGTAGCCCACAGTGAAGCCGATGGCAAACATCAGCCCGTACCACCGCACGGTGACAATACCTTCAAACAGATTGGGATTCCAGTCCCATACAATTGAACCCAGCATTATGGTAGCGTTGATTTGAGAGTTAAAACTATTTTAAACGAGTGATGCCACGAGGGAGTCACGATCGCCCGGGAGCAAGTCTATTACCGGAACCTCGATCATTGTGTAAGCGCCCGGTGACTGGCGGAATGTAGCGCATGCGGCTCCCACGAGTATCTGGGCAGTGAGAGCGGGGTTATTGATCGACATTGTGAATTCAAAGTTTTGATTCTGAGTGCGACCTGACACGCCCTTACGGCTCATGTGTACGCCATGACCCATATCCTTGACCTGGTCGACCGATTCTACTGCCATAACGTGGGTTTCGTCGGATGCGAAGTATGGGTCGGCTTTGACGGCAGCCGCCACTTGCTCGAGGGAATATCCCGGCTCGAGCTCCACATACACCATGCGGCGGTGTATGCCTGTGCCGAGCGGTATAGTCATTGACAAGGCATTTTTTACACCCTCTTTTGATTTTACACACACTGTATGACCCATGCTCATTCCTGGGCCGAAGTTGGTGTATGTTAAACCTTTGGGTGCTGCTGCTTGAAGTAGAGCTCTTACCACAGAGTCACTACCTGGATCCCAGCCTGCCGATATTATTGCCACGGCATTATGAGCCTTAGCCACATTGTTGAGATCGTGACGAAGTTGGGGTATAGAGGTATGGATGTCGAATGAATCGACAGTGTTTATACCCATCGCCAGTATCTCCTCAGCATGCTTCTGCACCTCGCGTGTAGGAGTGGCGAGAATGGCTACATCAACCCCAGTAAGCTCCTGTATTGAACCTACTACTGGGTAATTTGCCAACTCTGCCGGACGTTTTGAGGGGTCGCGGCGAACTATGCCTGCAATCTCAAAATCAGTCGACTCCTCAAGCGCCTCGACTACAAATCGTCCTATATTACCATAGCCTACAACGGCGGCTCTAATCTTTTTCATAATCACAGTTGGCTTACAATTGATTCGGTATCCTGCGCTATCATCAGCTCCTCATCGGTCGGTATCACACACACTTTCACGCGAGAGTCGGGTGTGGAAATGATGGCCTCTTTTCCGCGGATAGTGGCATTGAGCTCCTCATTGACCTCTACGCCCATGAATTTGAGCGGACGGCACACGTTGGCGCGCACACCGGTCTGATTTTCACCAACACCACCGGTGAAAACTATGATGTCGACACCACCCATCTCAGCTGCGTAAGCGCCTATGTATTTTAAAATGCGTTGCTCGTACATGTCAAGTGCCATGATAGCACGCTCATTACCGGCATTTACAGCAGCTTCAATTTCACGCATATCTGATGAAATTTCCGATACACCTATCATGCCACTCTCTTTGTTGATGATGCGTTGTATATCATCGGCAGTATAGTTGTGTTTCTTCATCAGGTAAGTGATGGCGCCTGGATCAACATCGCCCACGCGTGTGCCCATCATCAAGCCTTCGGTAGGGGTAAGGCCCATTGAAGTGTCCACGCTTTTGCCTCCGTCGACAGCTGTTATGGAGCCACCGTTGCCTATATGGCATGTGACAATCTTCTGATCCTTGATGTCAACTCCAAGGAACTCGCACACGCGTTGCGATACGTAGCGGTGGCTTGTGCCGTGAAATCCGTATCGACGCACGCCATCCTCCTTGTAGAACTTGTAGGGCAGGGCATACATGTAAGATTTAGCAGGCATCGTCTGATGGAAGGCGGTATCAAATACGCCCACTTGAGGCACGTTGGGGAGTATAGCCGAAATAGCCTCGATGCCAGTGACGTTGGCCGGATTGTGTAGCGGAGCCAAGGGATAGCACTCTTTCACCTTGTCCATCACTTCATCGGTGATAAGCACCGACTTATTGAATTTCTCTCCGCCGTGGACCACTCGGTGACCTACAGCGTCAATTTCATCGTAGCTCTTTATGCATCCTACTTCAGGGTCAGTAAGATTATTGAGGATAGCCTCTACAGCACCCTTATGGTCTACAAGACCAAGTTCGGTGATTCCTTTAGATCCATCGCTGAGTTTGTATTTAAGGAAACCGTCGGGGAGGCCAATTTTTTCAACACCACCTTCGGCAAGTGTTTGATGGTCAGCGGTGTCTATGAGCTTATATTTCACTGAACTGCTACCGCAGTTGAGAACGAGTATTTTCATGCCGTTATATTTTTGTAGTCGTATTATTTATTCAATTTAAGACCAATGGCCTGGTTGCAAGTGATGATAATTGTTTTGTAAATATCCTCTGGGTAGCAACCGCGTGACAAGTCGTTGACTGGTGCGGCGAGACCTTGAAGTACCGGGCCTACAGCCTCAACGTTGCCAAGACGCTGTACAAGTTTGTAAGCTATGTTGCCCACTTCAAGAGATGGGAATACAAGTACATTGGCACGTCCGCTCAGTGGACTTTGTGGAGCTTTGGCGTGAGCTACCGAGGGTACGATAGCGGCATCGGCCTGCAGTTCACCATCAAGTATGAGGTTTGGAGCCATTTCATGGGCTATTTTTGTTGCTTCGATCACCTTGTCGACACGCTCATGCTTGGCGCTGCCTTTGGTTGAGAACGACAGGATAGCTACACGAGGCTGGATTCCTGCTATGTCGCGGGCGGTGATCGATGATGAAACTGCAATCTGGGCCAGTTCTTTGGGAGTGGGGTCGGGCACAACTGCGCAGTCGGCGAAAATAAGCACACCATCAGTGCCGTAAGGAAGTCCCTCGGGCAAGAGCATGATGAATGCGCCTGACACTACATCGATACCAGGCTGAGTCTTTATCACTTGGAAAGCGGCACGCAGCACATTGCCCGTGGTGTTCATCGCACCTGCCACTTGGCCGTCAGCGTCACCGGCTTTCACCATCAGGCAACCCAGGTAAAGGTTGTTGGCGGTGGTGAGTCGCGCTTCATCCATGGTGATACCCTTGCTCTTGCGAAGTTCATAAAATAAAGGAGCGTATTTGTCGATCACCGCCTCATCAGCCGGATTGACAATAGTAGCTTTGCTGATATTTTCGAGCTTGAGTTCGGCGGCAAGGTGCATTATTTCGTCGGGGGCGCCGATCAGTATAATGTCGGCGATATCGTCAGCGATAATACGATCGGCAGCGGTGAGAGTACGTGCCTCAGTACCTTCGGGGAGTACTATGCGTTGCTTGTGTGACTTGGCATTGGCCGTAAGTTTTTCAAACAGTTTCATGTTTATCGTAATTTGTGGTTATGATTATTGTCGTTGTTTACGCGAATTTAATTGAAAATATTCGTTTATGATTCTCATTTTCTCCAAAATCCGGGAGTGAAAAGTATAAGCACGGTAAATAGTTCGAGACGACCTACGAGCATCAAGAACGAAAGAATCCATTTACCCAAGTCGGGAACCAAGTCAAACGATCCGCCGTAGCCAGTGATCGAAGCACTAAGGCCGGTATTGCTGATTGCCGAAAAGGATGAGTAGAACGAATCGACAAGCGGCATATTGAGTGCGGTGAGCATCGTGCCACCTAATAGTATGAGCAGTGTATAGATACACAGGAATGCTATCACTTTGTTGACCAGCTCCGACGACATGCGCTTATCGTTGATACGTACCGACATCACTGAATTGGGCTGCCCACAACGATATATTTCGTTGCGTATGTTCTTCCTCAAA
>CAMWOD010000090.1 GCA_947175715.1 uncultured Porphyromonadaceae bacterium | reverse complement strand
ATGTTAATGGCGCAAAAAAAATGCTGACAAATGTTCAAAATTGGATAAATTTATATACCTTTGCGAAATATTACGCTTTTATAACACTACACAGCGCAAAGTATAAAAACTGTTTAACCAACTATATGTCTAATTTATTTAGTATGAAAAAGCTGTTTCTATTGCTTGTAATGGTAATCGGTATGGCAGTGACTGCGGCAGCGCAGAATCACACCGTGCGGGGTACCATTCTCGATGCCAGCAACGGTGACCCGCTGATTGGCGTTACCGTGATGCCGGTAGGCGGTGGACAAGGCGTAGCCACTGACATGGATGGTAAATTCACCCTGTCGGTCCCCGCTAACGTATCGAAACTTAAGGTTTCCTATGTAGGTTTCACTGAGAAAACCGTTAACATTAAGTCGGGCGACATGGTTGTCAAGCTCGACCCCTCAAGCAAGGCTCTTGATGAGGTGATGGTGGTTGCCTACGGTACCGCCAAGAAGTCGGCCTTCACCGGTTCGGCTACCGTGGTAGGTGCTGCTGAGATCGAGAAGGTGCAGGTCACCAACGTGCTCGACGCTCTGAGCGGTAATGTAGCCGGTGTCCAGCTCACCAACGCTTCAGGTGCTCCCGGTCAGGAGAACCCCACAATCCGCGTGCGCGGTATCACATCAATCATGGCCGGTAACGACCCCTTGGTAGTGGTTGACGGTGTGCCTTACTCGGGCGACATCAACAACTTCTCCACCAGCGACATCGAGTCGATGACCGTGCTCAAGGATGCTGCCTCCAACGCCCTCTATGGTGCCCGTGGTGCCAACGGTGTGATCTTGATCACCACAAAGAAGGGTAAGGAGCAGAACGCCGTAGTGACCCTCGATGCCAAGTGGGGTTGCAACTCACGCGCCACACGCGACTACGACATCATCGGTTCGGCCGCAGGCTACTACGAGATGTACTATAAGATGCTCAACAACTATGCGATGAACGCTCAGGGCATGAATGCCGCTGCTGCCAACGCATGGGCCAATCAGAACATGATCGACCCCAGCAGTGATAATCCTCTGTCGCTGGGTTACAACGTGTTCACACTCCCCGTTGATGGCAATGGCAACTATCTCCCCCTCATTGGCATGGATGGCCGCATCAACCCCTACGCTACTTTGGGCCGCACCGTCAACTATAATGGACAGGAATACTACCTGCATCCCGACAGCTGGCTCAACAACGCCTACGACAAGTCGCTCCGTCAGGAGTACAACGTGAGCGTATCAAATGCCACCGACAAGGGTAACTTCTACACCTCGTTCAGCTGGCTGAGCAACGACGGTATCGTGCAAAATACCGACTACACCCGTCTTACCGGTACACTGCGCGGTGAAATCCAGGCTAAGCCTTGGTTGAAGGTGGGTGGTAACGCTATGTACACCCGCTCAAAGAGCCGCGCCCTTGATGAGGATGGCGAAAGCGCATCTTCGGCCAACGTATTTGCAGCAGCCCAGCAGGTTGCTCCTATCTACCCTCTGTTCGTGCGCGACGGTGCCGGCAACGTTATGATCGACGCTTATGGCAACCAGATCTACGACTGGGGTGACAACAACGCCGGACTGACACGTCCTGTATACGGCCAGTCAAATGCTATCGCAGCTTCACGTCTTGACAAGAACTACTCAGAGAGCAACGCTTTCAACGGAACTGCTTTCGTTGAGGTACGCTTCCTCAAGGACTTCAAGTTTACTGCCAACAACAACGTTACTCTCGACGAAACCCGCGTTACCAACGTTACCAACCCCTACTACGGTCTCTACAAGGATAATAACGGTATCGTAGCCAAGGGTCACTATCGTCGTCAGACCTACACATTCCAGCAGTTGTTGAACTGGAACCGCATGTTTGGCAACCACAATGTGGGCCTTCTTCTCGGTCACGAAAACTACTGGGATAAGTATTATGTGCTCACTGGTTCGAAATACAACATGTTCGACCCCAACAATGCTGAGCTCATAGGTGCTATCATCAACCAGTCGGCAAGCTCTTACACCACTGAGTACAATGTGGAAGGTTGGTTTGCCCGCGCACAATACGACTACAACTCCAAGTATTTCGTGTCAGCTTCAATACGTCGCGATGGTTCATCACGCTTCCACCCCGATCACCGTTGGGGTAACTTCTGGTCGGGTGGTGCCGCATGGCTCCTTGACAAGGAGGATTGGTTTACCGCAAGCTGGGTTGACCAGTTGAAGCTTAAGGCTTCTTACGGTGAGCAGGGTAACGACCAGATCGGTAACTATCGCTACACCAACACCTATACCATCGTTAACTCTGACGGTCACCCCGCAGCACAGCCCTCGACCTACGGTAACCCCAACATCTCTTGGGAGAAGAACATGGCATTCAACGGTGGTGTTGAGTTCTCACTCTTCAACGACCGCTTGAGCGGTAACTTGGAGTACTACTGGCGTCGTACCAAAGACCAGCTCTTCACTGTGCCCATGGCTCCGTCGTTCGGCTTCTCAAGCTACTACACCAACATCGGTGATATGGACAACCAGGGTCTTGAGTTCGGCTTGAGCGCTTATGTAGTTCGCACCAAGGATCTTACCGTAGAACTCAACGGTAACTTCACTTACTCTAAGAACAAGATCGCTCGCCTGCCCGAGTCACGTAAATCGCAAACTTGCGACGGTGTGAAAGGTTTCTCTTCGGGCGACATGTTCTATGGCGAAGGCCAGCCTATGTACACATTCTGGCTGCCTAAGTATGCCGGTACCGACAAGGTGACTGGTGAGGCTCTCTACTACATAAATGTAAAAGACGACAAAGGCAATGTGACACAAACTGTCACCACCGACTATTCAAAACTTGAATCTACCAATGGCGACTACCACCTCTGTGGCTCAGCTCTCCCCTGGGGATATGGTGGTTTCGGCTTGACAGTCAACTACAAGTGGTTTGACTTCGCTGTCAACTTCAACTACCAGTGCGGTGGTAAGATCTACGACAGCAACTACGCAAGCCTGATGGGCAACTTCAGCGGTATGAGCAACCCCGGTAGCAATCTCCACAAGGACCTGCTCAACGCTTGGAGCCCTGAGAACCCCACTTCGAATATTCCTCGCGTACAGTATGGCGACGATAACGCAACTCAGACATCTGACCGCTTCCTTATTTCAGCTTCTTACCTGCAGCTGCGCAGCGTAAACTTCGGTTTCACACTGCCCAAGGATCTTACCCGCAAGTTGTCAATTGATCGCGTACGCCTTTACCTCACAGCCGACAATATCGCATTGTGGAGTGCACGTAAGGGTTTGAACCCCACCCAGTCAATCTCAGGTGGAGCCAACAACACCTACTATGCACCCGTACGCGTGGTATCAGGCGGTGTTAATGTAGTATTCTAATCATCCTCAAAGCTTATTCGACAATGAAAAATATAATCAAATCAGCACTTGCACTTGCCGTAGCTGCCCCGATGCTGCTCACATCGTGCCTTGAGGAGACTGTCCCTACCAATATCGTTACCAACGAAGGCCTCAAGTCGTCGTCAAAGGCTACCGAGGCACTTCTTTGGGAAATGGGCGCGATCTTCAACAAGTTTAATAATCTTGGGTCAGATTTAGCAAATGACTGGGGATACGGCTCAATGATGCACATCCACGATGTGATGACCGAGGATATGGCCATCGCTTCGTCCAACTACGACTGGTATACCTCATGGGAGCAGGCAACCTACCTCTCAGAGCAATATCGTAACACCCAAATGGTGTGGAACTACTACTGGAAGATCGTCCAGACCCCAAACAACCTCTTCTCGGCTGTTGGTACTGAGAGCGACGACGACCTGATGTCGGCCTACATCGGCGTGGCTTCGGCCTACCGTGCCGCCATCTACATCGACCTTGCTTCTTGCTACGAGTTCCTCCCCAACGAAATGACATCGCCTATCACATCGGCAGGCAATGACGTGACCCACCTTACTGTGCCCATCGTTACTGAGCTGACCACCGAGGAGGCTGCTAAGGATAATCCCCGCGCCACTCACGAGGAGATGTTCAAGTTCATCATGGAAGACCTCGACCGTGCTGAAGCCAACATTGGCAAGGCTGCACGTCTTGGCAACACTCTGCCCGACCTCGCAGTGGTTTACGGTCTGAAAGCCCGCGCCTACCTGTGGGATGGCGAGGTTAACCCCGCAAGCTATCAGCAGGCTGCCGTTTATGCCCGCAAGGCTATATCTCAGAACGGTGCTGGTCCTGCTACACAGGAGCAATGGCTAAGCCCCACCGACGCTTTCAACAAGTATCTCCCCTCATGGATGTGGTGTATCACCACTACCAAGGATGACCGTGTTGTTACCTCGGGTATCTTGAACTGGACATCTTGGATGTCAAATGAGACTTCGTTCGGCTACGCACCCGCTGGTCCATACTCGATGATCAACAAGGCGCTCTACGACAAGATCTCTGACACCGACTTCCGTAAGCTCGCTTGGAAGGCACCTGCCGGCTCAAAGTTGTCGGGCAAGGAGCAGACACCTCTTGCTGAGAAAGCATTCGCCAAGCTCCCCGCTTACGCTTCGCTCAAGTTCAAACCTTCACAGGGTAACACCGGTGAGTCGGCTATCGCTTGCTCGGGCGACTACCCCCTGATGCGCGTTGAGGAGATGTACCTCATCGAGGCCGAGGCTACCGCTCACAGCAATCCTGCCGCTGGTATGGCTCTCCTTGCTGACTTCATGAAGTATCGCGACACCAACTACGATGCTCAGGCTGCTGTTGCTTCACACGCCAATGACAAGGACGTATTGGCTGGACGCATCACTGCTGAAATCGCCGAGATCATCCAGCAGAAGCGCGTTGAGCTCTGGGGCGAGGGTCTTATCTTCCACGACCTCAAGCGTCTCAACATGTCGTGCACACGCTACTACACCGGCACCAACTTCGCTACCGGTACTCTCTACAACACCGAAGGTCGTCCCGCATGGATGAACTGGGTTATGGTACAATCAGAGGGTAACTCCAACGTAGGTGTACGCGGTTGGAACAACCCCTCATTCGAAGGCGTTTATACATCCCACTAATCCCTAAATAAGTAATTACAAATGAAAGCCAATATATTAAAAACATTGCTGGCTGTAGTAGCACTTATCATCGGAGCAACCGCTTGCGACGACAAGGGTTACTGGGAGCCCTTCACCCCCGAGGGTGTGCAATATTCGTTCATCAACCCCGATGTCAACGAGCAGTTCCCGATGAACGTGCCGGCTGCCGAGCGTACTTTCAACATTCCCGTTCGCCGCTCTACATCTGAGGGGGAGGTGACTCTTAACCTCAAGCTGGATAAAGCAGGCAACGGAAAATATGAGGTTGATGAAATTTTTGAAGCACCCGAAACCGTAACATTCGCCGATGGTGAATACGCTGCCGAAATCGTAGTGCTCTTCAAGGGTAAAACTCGTAACTACGACTACTCTTGCGCCCTTTCGTTCACCGATCAGACATCGCCTGGCGGTTTCAACAAGGTTACCCTCACAGGTCGCCTGGTAATGCCCCGCTAATCCAATAGCAACAATCCATAGACCTCGATGGCCGCAGCCCCGCTGCGGCCATCGCTGCTTTTTCCCAATTAGCAATTAGTAATTAGCAATTAGTAATTGTTGGTGGGGGTCACGGAGTGCCGAAGGCATGATGTCGTGACGAATGTTTTTCAAATTTTTTATATATTTGCATTATAATTAAGGTCTTTCAACACCCTCAAGACAAAATGGTAAACCACAAAACTATAGAACCTATTAACCCTTTGAAAAATATAGATAAGAAGCGCGTGCTTTTTGTGTGCCTTGGCAATATTTGCCGCGCGCCTGCGGCCGAAGGTGTGCTACGC
>CAMWOD010000089.1 GCA_947175715.1 uncultured Porphyromonadaceae bacterium | reverse complement strand
CTACTACAATTCTACCCTGGCAATGGGGCGATAAGCATTATTTTCGGAAGGGGCGGAAGTGAGCTTCGTCGGCTGCGGCGAGCAGTTCTTTGTCGCCGCGTGAATCGCCGTAAGCTATCAGGCGTGCCCAGGTATCGCGGGGTATCAAGGCCTCAAGGCGCCGCAGCTTTTCAGCACCGTAACAATTGGGGGTGGAGAATTTACCTGTCAGGAGTCCGTTTTCGTCGGCAAGCTGTGTGCCTACCACTGAGATGCGCCTGTCGGCAAAGAAGGGTGATACCCATTCTTCGGGGCTGGCTGTAATCACAACTACCCGATGCCCCATGTCGAGCGCTCGGCGTATTTTGGCAATCGCCTTAGGTCGGAGGATGTTGTCGTATTTAATGCGGAAAGTGTAGGCATAATGTTGCAGCTGGGACAGTGGCATGTGTCCTAATACTTTGCCAAGCAAACGCTCCTTCACTTTTCCTCTGTCACCGATGCCCAGTAGCGCCGATGCTATGGGAATCAACATGGTCGTCACCAACCAATAGTAGCGCCATAGACCCACCACATGCCTTATGAACAGAGACAACGTGTCACGACGTGTGATCGTGCCGTCAAAGTCGAAGGCTGAGATTGTGACCATGCGCTACTTCCAGGCTTTGAGGTAGTAAGTGTAGACGTTGCCGTCGGGAGCGTTGTATGAGAGTCGAATGTTTGAGCCAGACAGCTTGTCGATGTGAAGTTTGTTGATGCCCGCCTCAAGGTGAGTGGCTGCTGGAGGCATATAGCGCCAAGCCGTGGATGGATCGATTTCCGAGAGATTGTCGTGGTGGCTGAAGTCGAGTGTTAGTTCGTCGCCATTCTGGCTCCAAGAGCCCCAACGGCTTTCGTAGTCGGCGGCCGAGCGAATTTGGGTCATCTGCACCACCGAATTTTGGAATGCCCAGAATATATTACCATCATACTGTGGGTCAACTTCTCCATTTATGCGGATTTCGGTGAGTTTCCAATGTCCATACCATGGGCCTATGTCACCATTATTACTGTTACAGCTGCTCAAAACCACACAACATATCGTGGTAAAAAGCAGCATAGCTATAAATTTTCTCATTATTGTAGTCATCTTTAAGATAAAATGATGAAGCAAAAAAGGAGGTTTTAGAAGCTCAGCTTGCCTGAATAGCTAACTGTGAGGAGCGCGCCGAAATTGTTGCCTTGGAGCTTGCCGGCATCAAAAGCCAACTGACCCTTTACGGCAAGTCCTTCGACCGATGGCATACGGTAGTTACACTCCACCATCATCGATGTCGACTCGCGGGCATGGATAAACGGTATCAGTCCGGTGCCAAACCCCTTTCGGTAGGTGAAAAGCATGCGGTAATCGAGATGCGGGGTAATATCACCAAGGACGCCGACATGGAATCCGTGCAGGCGGTTGCATAGAAACAGGTTCTGCCCCTGAAGATTGTAGAACGTAGAGGGGAAAATCGGCGAGCCGATAGCGAGCCCGTAGATGGCATAGCCGTTCTGCATATTATTGTTGTAATAATTATCAAATCCAGTGGCTTCGCCGGTGAGGGTGGTGCCAGGAGAATCTACAGGATCCCAGTGTATAGGTCCAGACTGATTGCAGAAGTCGAAATACTCTACAACGGCTCCGCTTACTAAGCCTCCGTTGGCTCGCTTATATTCCAACCCCCAAAGACCGTCCAGTCCGTTGAGCTTGCCCACACCCGAGCCGTCCTCCCACAACCACTGGAAGTAGCCGTACACTTTATCGCCGTTGTTGAGGCGGTATCTGGCTTTCAGATCCCATGAGCCTACGTGGTTACCTTTGTAATATTCCTCGCCGGTCTGCGGAATTAGCATTTCGAAGAAGTCGGCGAACTTTAGCTTATGTTGTCGGTAGTTTGTGACCTTGCCTTCAACATAATTAGTGATGTCGCCCGAGAACTGCGCTGAAGCCTGGCATCCGAACGTTACTGACAGCCGCTCGGTAGGTTTGGTGCGGAAATACGCACGCTTATAGTTGTACCACCATCCCTGGTTGATGCAACCATAGTAAAAATTGAAGTGTTGCTTGGTCCAATCGTTGTCGGTCGACTTGAAATAACCTATCTCACCCTGGATTTGCAACCACCCGTTGGTGAATGGTATGTTTTGAAAATCGATAAATCCGGTCCTGAATCCTGGCAACGGACGTGTGTTGCCGCTGAAATTAAGGTCGCCGCTCGATAGCTTATGGTTTACCATCCCCGATTCATACTCCTTAAGGCCGGCGGTGAGAAATACTCCACGGAATTTCACTTCGCCGTAGAGTTGCTGAATCCAAGCTCTCGGCGGATGCATCGGGTGGTCATACCATGTGCGGCTGTCGGCATCGTATTTAGAGTAAGTGATGCTCGAGGCATAGTCGCCTATGAGATCTACGCCGGCACCCCAGCTTAAGCGCTTAGCTGTTTCGAGCGATTTCCATGCTGTACCCCTGGCTGCTATGCCGTAGGGCGAAGTGGTGACGCCGTGATTATTGTTGGTAATGAGTGTCGGGGCAAAGTCGCCGCTTCCGGCATTTCCGGTCAACCCTATGCGATAGTTTATGTCGATTTCGGCGGAGACGGTGACGCTCCCTATCGCTATAGAAGCTAAAAGTAGAAAGGTACGCATTAAAAATGTGATGCTACTTGTTAAGTGTTGTACATTAATGTGCTTGATTGCAAAATTAATGAAAAATATTGACAAATCGGGCAAAATGACTTAAATTTGACCCCCAAACCCTTTATGACAGAAAAATGTACGATATAACTCATTATTTCGAACAGCTACTCGCCGAGCACAGCAGCATAGACATCGCAGAAGCGGAGTTTAAGAAGGCTTTGGCCGAAGACGCTGAGCTTTTGGCCGAATACCGTGAATGGTGCCACACAGTGGGTAGCACGGAAAAACACGGTTTTCGCGACTATGCCGATGAGTATAAGGAGCAGCGCGACTCAGTGTGGGACTCTCTTCAAGATTACGACGATGAGTGACCGCCGGCGACTTCCCGCTGAATGGGAGATAGACAATGCAGTGCTACTGACGTGGCCCCATAAGTTTTCCGACTGGGAATATATGCTCGATGAGGTGGAGAGTTGCTACCTCAATATCATTGAGCAACTGGCCAAATATGTGAAAGTGCGGCTGCTCGTGCATCCTGCCATCACGGCCGAAACTTTACAAAAGCTACATAGCCATTTGGGTGATGCTATCGATGCTGTGGAGGTGATACCGCTTGACACCAATGATACATGGACTCGCGACTATGGCCCAATCACCACAATCGATGACGGAAAATATGTGCTTAATGATTTTAAATTCAATGGGTGGGGTCTAAAGTTTGCGGCCGATAAAGATAATCTCGTAAATCAGCGACTATATGGCGCCTCGTGCGACTATGCCAACCGATTGAACTTCGTGCTCGAAGGTGGCAGTATCGAGAGCGATGGGCATGGAGCCCTTCTTACGACTACACGCTGCCTGATGTCGCCCAACCGCAACGGCCAGTCTTCACGCGAAGAGATTGAGCGCTACCTGATACGTACACTTGGGGTTGAAAAGGTGTTGTGGGTCGACCATGGCAATCTTGCAGGGGATGACACCGACTCGCACATCGACACATTAGCCCGTTTTGCCCCCGACGGCACAATATTATATGTGGCTTGTGACGACGAAAATGACCCTCATTTCGCACCTTTGCAAAGCATGAAGGCCGACCTTGAACAGCTCACCGACGTTGACGGTAATAGCTACACGCTTGTGGCGCTACCTTGGCCCGACGGCATATACGATGTCGCGTCGGGGGAACGACTGCCTGCCACCTACGCCAATTTCCTTGTAACATCTGAGGCCGTCTTCGTGCCCACCTACGCTCAGCCCGCCAACGATGCCAAGGCTCTCGAAATCATAGGTGGAGTATTCAAGAATCACAAGATAATCGGCATTGATTGCCGAGCTTTGATACGACAGCATGGATCGCTGCACTGCGCCACCATGCAGTTACCTTATTAAAATATAGCTGACATGCTAATAGGAATTATACAGCAACAGAATACAGCTGACGCTGACTATAATCGGCGTCGCATAGCCCAAAAGACACGAGAACTCGCTGCAAAGGGAGCTAAGCTTGTTATCAATCAGGAATTGCACGATACTCCTTACTTCTGTCAGACGGAAGCGGTTGATAAGTGCGATCTTGCGGTTGACATACCATCGTACACCACTGAATTTTATTCACAGGTGGCACGTGAGACCGGAGTGGTGCTTGTCACTTCGATCTTTGAGCGCCGAGCTCCGGGGCTTTATCACAACACAGCTCTGGTGTATGAGAGCGACGGCTCGCTGGCTGGAAAATACCGCAAGATGCATATACCGGATGATCCGGCATATTATGAGAAGTTCTACTTCACGCCGGGCGACTTGGGCTTCGAACCTATTAGCACCAGCGTTGGTAAACTTGGTGTGCTGGTGTGTTGGGAGCATGGGTCCCAGGCGGCAGGGCGTTTGATGGCGTTGCGCGGGGCTGAAATGCTGATTTATCCCACAGCTATAGGCACTGAAAGTACCGATACCCCCGAAGAGCAGGCACGTCAGCTCGAAGCATGGGTGACCGTGCAGCGCGGACATGCTGTGGCCAATGGATTGCCAGTGGTAGCTGTAAATCGTGTGGGTTATGAGCCCGATGAATCAGGAGTTACCGGCGGTATTACATTCTGGGGTAGCTCATTCGTGGCCGGCCCGCAAGGTGAGTTCCTGTTTCGCGCTCCCGTAGATAGTGAGTGTACAGAGCTAATTGATGTTGACCTGAAGCGCTCGGAGCAAGTGCGCCGTTGGTGGCCATTCTTGCGCGATCGACGCATAGATGCGTACGCAGGTCTCACAAAGCGATTTATAGACTAAACACCACACTCAGCACTAACGATATATGAAATTTTCAGTAATTGTGCCGGTGTACAATCGCATCGATGAGGTGCGCGACCTTCTCGACTCACTTGCATCGCAGACTGTCAAAAATTTTGAAGTGTTGATAGTCGAGGATGGTTCAACACAGCCGTGCGGTGATGTGTGCAAGGAGTATTCACCTTCTTTCGATCTAAAATACTATTTCAAATCCAACGAGGGTAGGTCGATAGCCCGAAATTATGGCATGGAGCGTGCTACGGGCGATTATTTCATATTTTTCGATAGTGACTGTGTGATACCTCCTACCTACTTTGCCACAATCGAAAAGGAGTTGTCACTGAATCCGCTCTACTGCTTCGGGGGCCCTGATGCAGCCCATAGCTCATTCACTGACACACAGAAGGCCATCAACTTCGCGATGACTTCATTCCTCACCACCGGCGGTATTCGTGGTGGCAAGGTGAGCATGGAGAAATTTACGCCACGCACATTCAACATGGGCTTCTCGCGCAAGGTGTATGACCAGGTGGGTGGCTTCCGCGAAATGTTCTCCGAGGATATCGACATGTCTACCCGCATACGTCAGGCCGGTTTTTCAATAGGCTTGTTGCGTAGTTGCCCAGTGTATCATAAGCGCAGATTGAGCTGGCGCAAATTCTTCCGCCAGGTGTATGTGTTTGGTATGTCTCGTATCACACTGAAGCTGCTCTACCCAGGCTCGATGAAGCTGGTGCACACTCTCCCGGCTGTTTTCACCATCGGCTCTGTGGCGTTGGTATTGCTATCCATATTATGGCGTTGGTGGTGTATTCTGCCGCTGGCGTTTTATATCCTTGCTGTCTTTGCAGCTGCGATGATGTCGACCAAGTCGCTGAAAATAGCGTTAATGGCTGTACCTGCCTCACTCATACAGCTTTATGGCTACGGAGTGGGATTCATCAAGGCATATTTTTCGAAA
>CAMWOD010000088.1 GCA_947175715.1 uncultured Porphyromonadaceae bacterium | reverse complement strand
CTATTATCCGACCTGTGCAATCTTAAGGAGGTTGCCGACGGCCCGGAGAAACGCGCCCTCACCGTCACGGTAACGAGCTTCGCCTACAAGAAAGGTATTCCCAACGATCCCACAGGCAATGGGGGTGGATTCGTATTCGACTGCCGCGCCGTCAACAACCCCGGCAAATATGAGCGTTACAAACCTTTCACCGGCCTTGACAAGGAGGTGATAACATTCCTTGAGGAGGATGGTGAAATCACACCTTTCCTCCAACATGCCACCGAGCTTGTTGATGCATCGGTGAAACGATATATGGAGCGAGGGTTTTCCAACCTTATGGTTTCATTCGGCTGCACAGGCGGACAACACCGCTCGGTTTACTGCGCACAGCACCTTGCCGAACATTTAAACAAGAAGTTCAATATAAAGGTGGAACTCGTTCACCGAGAGCAAAATATCGAGCAGACACTAAAACCGATTTAAGCCTGGCAAGATGAAAGGAATGATTTTTGCGGCCGGCATGGGCACACGCTTGCGTCCACTCACCGACGACCGACCAAAAGCCTTAGTGGAAGTCTGCGGCACACCCATGCTTGAGCATGTCATCTTACGTATGATCAACGCCGGCATTGAGGATATTGTGGTGAATGTGCATCATTTAGCACCAATGATTAAATCCTTTCTTGAAGTAAACGATGATTTCGGAATCACGATACATGTGAGTGATGAATCTGACGAACTGCTTGATACGGGAGGTGGTATACTCAAGGCACGCAAGTGGCTCGACGGCGACGACCCATTCCTGGTACACAATGCCGATATAATGACCGATCTCGACCTCGGAGAAATGATGGATGAGCACGTCAGAACTGGAGCTGATGCCACCCTACTGGTAGCGGAGCGCAACACATCTCGCTACCTCCTCTTCGACAATAACATGAAAATGCACGGATGGGAGAATCGTAAAACCGGCGAGACAATACCCGAGGTAATCGATGTCAACGCTTTTCAGGCTTTGGCCTTCGGTGGGATTCATGTGTTAAGTCCATCCATATTCTCATATCTCGAAAAGTGGAATGGCGACGGAGAAATCAAAAAATTCTCCATTACACCTTTCTACGCCACATCAGCGTCAACCATCGACATTCGGGGATATAATCCTTCAAGCGACTCGTACCGCTGGCTCGACATCGGCAAGCCCGAAACTCTTGCACAAGCAGCAGCTATGTTCGGCAACAATTAGACCAACTTATCCCCCAAGATTTGTAATCAACTGAGGGTCAACTGCGAAATCGGCAAGAGCGATGAAGCAAGATCGCACAGAGAGGCTGACGTAACCGACTCTATAGCGGCAGCAATCTCAGCAGTGGTGGAAGCATGTCCTCGGTAAAGCGTGGCACGGGCAACCGACAAAGCAGTCTGTTCGGCATTATCAGCCGCCACAATAAGCTGCCCTACGTACTGCCGTTTCGCACGAGCCAGTGCCTGTGATTTGAGAGGATTTGCGGCAAGCTGAGCTATCTCCTTCATGGCCAAACCACTGCAACGCTCCACATCGTTATGATCGCATCCGAAGTATATCGTGAACAACCCAACGTCGGTCAATAGCGCCGACGAAGCTTCAACGGTGTAGACCAATCCTCGCTTCTCGCGCAGCGCCACATTAAGACGGCTGTTCATACCAGGACCACCCAAAATATTAGTCAGCAACGCCAAGGCATGCCGATCGGTGCTGAACATACCACCCACCCTCGCACCCAGCACGGTGTGAGCTTGATGCGCATCAATATTGCGCATCAGCGAAAACTTGTCGACTGTTTTAATCTCACCACCGCGCACGTTGCGAGCATTATTGCCCAGGCGCTCGCTCCCTCCAAAATATCGCGACAATATGCGCTCTACTTTGGCTTGATTCTCACGCCCGGAATAGCACACCACCATGTTGGCAGGATAATAATATGTATCAAGCCATCGTCGACAATCACTTGAAGTAAATGTGCGTAACGTATTAATATTACCAAGTATATTATGCGCCATCGATGAGCCCGCGAACATCAGTTCGTCGAAATCGTCAAACACGGCATCGGCCGGCGAATCAAGGTAGCTGTCGATTTCGTCGGCCACAACCTCACGCTCACGATTTAACTCGTCAGTGGGAAAAACCGAGTTATAGATGAGATCTGACAGCAATTCGGCTGAGCGTTCGATGTGTCCGGCAGGAGCCACGGTATATACCGCTGTCTCCTCCTTAGTAGTGTAAGCGTTGAGTTCGCCACCGACAGCCTCCATACGATTGATGATGTGGTAGGAACGTCGGGTAGCTGTGCCCTTGAAAATGGTATGCTCCACAAAGTGGGCAAGCCCGTAATCAGCGGGCGACTCATCACGACTGCCCGCACCGATTACCACGCAGCAATACTCCACATTGCCACGCGATGGAATGTGAACACACCTTTGTCCGTTTTGGAGCGTGAAATATATTGGCTGTGAATCCATTAACAGTTAATGCTGATCAGGTTCGGTCCATCGACCAGAGTCTTTAATAAGTTGAATGAGCTCAGGGAGGGCAGTATCGGCTGGGAGATTCTTCTTCACACACTCCTTACCGCGATACAAACTCACATTGCCCACACCAGCACCTACATAGCCAAAATCAGCATCGGCCATTTCACCCGGTCCATTTACCACGCATCCCATCACTCCGATTTTCAGCCCCTTAAGGTGCTCGGTGGCTTCCTTCACCTTAGCGAGGGTTGACTGCAGGTCGAAGAGTGTTCGTCCGCACCCCGGGCAGGCTATGTACTCAGTGCGTGTAAACCGCTGGCGTGCCGCTTGCAAAATCCTGAACGCCAACGAAGCTCGTTGTGCTGGAGTGAGTTGGGGTGCATCTATCATAATACCGTCTACAAGTCGATCGATAAGCAACTTGCCAAAATCGGCGGCTGCTCTTAGAGCCACATCCTCATAGGGCATACCATGATAGCTCATTACGGCAACAACCGGACGTGTATCACCCTCACTCCACATGCGATGAATCTCAGCTGCAATTGCCGCAGGCGCATTTATATGGTCAGACTTGATATACCTTACGCCAACTGAGTTTTTCATATCACTGTCGGTAGCAAAAACATCGGGACGAAAACCCGGAGTGTACTCTGCACCACTATCCACATCCACTACAGCGACGGGATTGTCACCTCCGATCACGCCGCAGATGGTGGTCTTGCGGCGTTGCGGGTTGATGGGATTGAAACAAGGTGCTATCACACCCTCTATATGTTCATGGCCGGCTCGCGAGGTGATGTATTCCACCAGGGCAGCCGCCACTGGAATTTCATTTGCAGGATTTTCGCTGAGTGACACACGTATAGTATCACCAATCCCTTCGACAAGTAGTGTTCCTATGCCTACAGCTGATTTAACGCGTCCGTCCTCCCCGTCGCCTGCTTCGGTAACTCCAAGGTGAAGAGGGAAGTGCATATCCTCGGCATCCATAGCCTTGACCAAGCGGCGCACTGTCTCGACCATGATTACAGTATTGGATGCCTTGATGGATATTACAATGTCGTTGAAGCCAATTTTTCGGGCAACTCTGAGAAACTCCATCGCACTCTCAACCATTCCAGCGGGCGTGTCGCCGTAACGGCTCATGATGCGATCGGAAAGTGAGCCGTGGTTTACACCGATGCGTACCGCGGTATTGTGTTCACGGCATAGCTCGTAGAAGGGCACCAGGGCTTTTTCTATTCGAGTCAGCTCTTGGGCGTATTCCTCGTCGGTGTACTCAATTTTGCGGAAAGTACGCCCCGGATCAACGAAATTACCGGGATTGATGCGCACCTTCTCAACCTCGGTTGCTGCTGCGAAGGCTGCCTTAGGATTGAAATGAATATCGGCCACAAGAGGCACCGAGACACCTCGCTCCCTGAGTTGGCGGCGTATCTCACCCATATTGTGCGCCTCACGCTCACCCTGAGCCGTAAGTCGCACATAGTCGGCGCCGGCAGCCGCAATTTCAATGCATTGTTCCACCGAACCAGCTGTGTCCATTGTCGACGTATTGGTCATCGACTGAAGGCGTATCGGATTGTCACCGCCCAATGGGGTGTTGCCGATTTCAACTACCGATGATCGGCGACGTTGGTAATCGAAACTCATACTTTGAAGCGATATTGTTCCTTGTTAAGCTCCTCGTTGGCCTTAACAATCTTGGCCGACAGACTTTCACGATATTCAGCAAAACGTGTGGCGACACCCTCATCGTTCAGAGCGAGAATCTGAGTGGCCAGTATCGCTGCGTTAAGACCGCCATTGATGCCCACGGTAGCAACTGCGATGCCCGGAGGCATCTGCACAATAGACAGGAGGGCATCGCGCCCTTCGAGCGTGGAATTGATGGGCACACCGATCACAGGCACCGTAGTCATGGCAGCGATAACACCAGGCAGCGCCGCGGCCATGCCGGCTGCGGCGATTATCACCTTCAGCCCGCGGCCAGCCGCCTCGCGCGAAAACTTCTCGACCTCAGCAGGGGTGCGATGAGCCGAAAGAGCGTTCATCTCAAATGGTATTTCCATCTCGTCGAGAAAAGCGGCGGCTTTTCTCAGTATGGGCAGGTCGCTTGTGCTACCCATTATTATACTTACTAAAGGAGTCATATCATTTTATTTTAGAATTTCTTCTACGCCCGACATTGAGGTAAGCAGCATTACCGAGGCAAACCCCACCACCAATCCTGCGGCAATCTGCCACAGGGTGTGACGGTTGAGTATTAGCCTCGACGTGCACACCAGGCCTGCGACAATTATCGTGAGCATGGCGAAGTGGGTAAGGTCGATCATCGATTGCCCATACTTTATAATAAAGAATGTGAAACCGATAAAACCACCCATGGCAGCAGCGTGCGCGCTGATTTTCCACCACAGGTTCACCACATCCACTATTAACAGCGCCACAGCGCCTGCTGCCACAAAGAGCCACAACCACGACGGAGCATGTACACTATTGAGATACAGCGCACAACCACAATATCCCAAAAAAGCAGCTGAGTAAGGTATAATGCGCTCCTTGCGTCGCTCAAGGCTCGTGGATGTCACAATTTTCATTCCGTAAAGCAGCATGATCACCACCATGGGCACGAATCCAGTGAGAGCCAGTGTCACCAACAGCGTGAGCCACTGCACCTCGGGCTGCACATAATGCAGCACTGTCACCTGAAATGCCAGCAGAATAGCGTAAGTGGGGATGAACATGGGGCTGAACAGTATCGATATAATACGTGCGCTCGCATTCACAATTGAGTCGAGTGGCGAGACTGCAGGCTTCACTGCAACCGTCCCCACTGCTTCGGTGTTGATTTCCACTGGAGCAAGTTCTTTTTTCTCTTCCTGAATCATTTCTTCTCCTGGAGTCTTAATGTCGGCCTGCATTATCTCAGACTGTACCTCAGACTCTTGTGGTGTATTATTTTGCAGGATCTCGTTTGACATAATATTCTTAATCGTTACTTTTACACTTAAATTGTACGTCTTAATCGGGCCACCGGTATATTCATGCGCTCTCGATATTTTGCCACAGTACGCCGCGCCATATCAAGCCCCTGTTTATTCAATATTTCCGTGATGGCTTCGTCGCTGAGTGGACGATGCTTGTTTTCGCCGTCAATCACTTTGCGGATACTTTGCTCGATAATGTGTGAGGTGGTGTCGGGGTCACTCTCTTTAGGGCGCTCGTTGAAGAAGAATTTCAGTGGAAATGTGCCGTAGGGTGTCATCACATATTTAGATGCCGTAGCACGCGAAACCACCGACGCGTCAAGTCCAGTGAGTTGTGATACGTCCTTTAATATCATAGGGTGAAGATCAGTACGGTCGCCCGTGCGGAAGAAGTCGCTCTGCAGTGTCACAATAGCTCGC
>CAMWOD010000087.1 GCA_947175715.1 uncultured Porphyromonadaceae bacterium | reverse complement strand
GATATGCCGACTACGGTGATAAATAATAATAGTAGATGTAATTTTAAGATTTTTGACTAATTATGAGAGACTTATTCAAAATATTGTTGTCAGCGATGCTTCTGCTGATTACCTGTGGCCAGGTGTGGGCGTTCAAGCTGCAGTGCTCCGTTGTCAACCCCGAGGGTGAGCCCCAGGCTTACGCCAACTATCGAATCACCACACAGGCCGATACCGCAAAGGTAGTGACTATGGGTACCGCTGGAGCCGAGGGTGAAATCGTCACAAATATTGCTCAGCCTGGCAGTTATGTACTGCACTTGTCGTACATCGGGTCGGCCAGTAAGTCGATAGATTTTCAGGCTCATTCGTCGGCTGAGACTGTCAACCTCGGCACCGTGACCATGACTCCCGACTACAATGTGCTCGGCGAGGTGGAGATTGTGGCGCAGAGGCCGTTGGTGACTAAGGAAATCGACCGAGTGGGCTATGACGTGCAGGCCGATGTCGATGCCCCGACAAGCAATCTTAGTGAGATGCTGCGCAAGGTGCCGATGCTTTCGGTCGACTCCGACGGCACAATCACCGTCAATGGATCGTCCAACTTCCAGGTTTACAAAAACGGACGTCCGTCGAAGAGCTACTCAAGCAACGCCAAGGAAATCTTCAAGGCTATCCCCGCCTCGATGATAAAGCGTATCGAGGTAATCACCGAGCCCGGGGCAAAATACGATGCCGAGGGTGTGGGTGCCATCATCAACATCGTCACAGTTGATAATATGAGCATTAAAGGTGTGATGGGCAATGCCGGAATCACTGCTTCCAACCTCAACCCAATCCCCGGGGCCAATCTATGGCTTAGCTCGCAAATCGATAAGGTGACTTTCTCGGTCAATGGTGGGTATCACAATCTTAATGAAAAGAGCCAGGATTTTGAGTCGTATAGCGATTACTTGTACAACAACGGCAACCGTACTACTGCCCGCACCCACCAGAAGGGTAAAGGCAACATGGGCTACTTCGGCGCCGAAGCATCCTACGAGCTTGATTCGCTCAACCTGTTCACCCTTGAGCTAAATGGATTTATCTACGATGTCAACACCCGTAGCACCAGCTCAACGGCAATGTACGACCCCCAGTCACTGCTGTACTCCTACAATGCCTATAATCATTCACCCAAAAATCGTTACTTCGACTTCGATGGCACATTCAACTATCAGCACATGATGCGCAATCCGGGTGAGATGCTCAATGCATCGTATCAGATTTCGACCAATCACAATAGCAGCCTTTCGAATACCGAATACTACGACATGGTGAATATGCCCGTCAACTATAGTGGTATCAACAATGATATGAGCCAGAATTTTATTGAGCATACATTTCAGTTTGACTGGACGCGCCCGTTCCGAAAAATCCATACCATCGAACTTGGAGCTAAAGGTATCATACGCCGCAACCACTCCCTGTCGCATATCGACTATGTGGGAGCAATGACCACCGACAACGATTTCTCGCACATTACCGATGTGGCGGCCCTCTACACCCAATACTCAGCCAAATTGGGCCCCGTGGGGTTGCGGGCAGGCCTGCGCTACGAATACTCGCATCTTAAGGCTAAATACGCTGATGGCCGCAACGGTTACAGCAGCAATCTTAACGACTTGGTGCCCAGCGCATCCGCCTCATGGCAAATCAACGATGGAAACTCGCTGACCTTCAACTATGCCTCGCGCATCAATCGCCCCGGCATCAGCTACCTCGACCCTACAGTCAATGAGACTCCCACATCGGTGAGCATGGGTAACCCCGATCTCAACTCGGCCATGCACCACTCATTGAAGCTCACATACATGTATATCGCACAGAAGCTCAATTTCAACTTCTCAACCAACTACGATCTGTCGAACAATGGTATCACCGGAGTGAACTATCTCGACGATGGCCGTATGGTGAGCACCTATCTCAACATCGGACACTATCGTGCCCTGAGCTTCAACGGTTTCGTGCAGTGGACCATCACACCCAAGATTTCATTGATGGGTAACGGCGGTATAACCTACACCCGCTACACACAGCAGGGCATGGAGCTGGCTCGCTGGACACCATTCGTATTTGCACGCTACACACAGCGCTTGCCCTGGAAATTGAATGGGCAATTGGGCATCTTCGTTTTCGGTCGTCAACCCTACGACGTGTACTCCTACAATCATGTAGGAAACTTCTCAAATTGCACGATGTGGAACATATCGCTGAGCCGCAACTTCCTGAAGGACGATCGCTTGAGCGTGAGAGTAGAGGCATATAATCCCATAGGTCGCAGCACTCGCCGATTTGTAAGCGAGACAATCAACGGCGATTATACCGGCACATCGACTACGCTGCACCACCACTTGAAAGGTGTGCGCCTGAATATAAGTTATCGTTTCGGTTCGATGGGCGCATCGGTCAAGAAGACTGCCCGCAGCATCAACAACGACGACATGGTGGGCGGATCGCAGCGCGACAGCGGCAGCAGCTCAACCGGCGGAATGTAGCAGCCAGTTACCTAAAGCAAGATTATCACAGGCTCTAACCCCTGCTACAGCACTTCGGGTTAGGGCCTGTTGCATTACCTATATGGATTGCCTGTAAAATTGCTTTTGAAAAAAGTTTGAAAAAATAGTTTGCAATTACCGAAAATAGTTGTAACTTTGCATCCGCAAACGACAAAATGTGATGGCTCGTTAGCTCAACTGAATAGAGCATCTGACTACGGATCAGAAGGTTATAGGTTTGAATCCTATACGAGTCACCACAATGAAAGCTCGCCGGGAGGTGGGCTTTCATTGTTTTTACTTGTTATATTAATGTGCCGACACATATCGGTTGGCGTCAAAAAAAATTGTATTTTTGTAGTCACTCATTAATCAAGATTTAAGCGTATATGAATATAAAACACATCCTTGGGGCTGCGGCAGCGCTCGCTGTGAGCGTGAATGTCGCTGCTCAGCCAGCTACAATTGTCGCTACAGATGCTTACAAATGGCAGGGCGACACTATATTCCAAGACGAATTTAAGGCATGGGCGGTTTCTCCCTATGAGATACAGTCGACCTACTCGGCCCGACCACATTATTATATGCCCGTCGAAAAGCAGTGGAAGCTGAAAAATGATATATCGGCCTATCCGCGGCTCACCACATCGAATAAGCTGCTCGAGGCCGTGTACAACATGGGACTCGACGAGATGGTAAACGCCGTTGAGCCCGACACTACGCTCCGTACCGGTAAGGAATGGGCTGGTGTGTGGACCCGCGATGTGTCATACTCCATAATTCTGTCAATGGCCTACCTCCAGCCCGAGGCATCGATGATTTCACTGATGAAAAAGGTGAATCCGCAGGGGCAGATAATCCAGGATACGGGTTCGGGCGGCGCATGGCCTATATCGACCGACCGTATGGTGTGGGCGCTCGCAGCCTACGAGATATATAAGGTGACTGGCGACCGTGCTTGGCTCGAAAAAGTATATCCCATCGTGGAGCGTTCGTTTGCAAAAGATGCGCTCACCACCTACTCCGACAAGGGGCTCGTAAAAGGTGAGACTTCTTTCATCGACTGGCGCGAGCAGAGCTATCCCCGATGGATGCAGACGGCCGATATCGCTCAGAGTGAGGCTATGGGTACCAACATGGTGCATGCTGCGGGGCTTGAGATTCTGTCGAAGATGGCGCAGGATCTCGGCAAGAAGAAGGCCGCCCAGGAATATGCGGCCCAGGCCGAAGCGCTCGTCAAGAACATCAACGATACATTTTGGCTCGATGACAAGGGTTATTACGGCATGTACACCTACGGCCGCGACTTCCCGATACTCAATCCTCGTGCCGAAACACTTGGCGAGTCACTGGCAATACTCTACGACATTGCGCCCGCCGACCGTCAGCGCTCGATAACCGAAAACAACCCTGTAACCCCCTATGGTGCGGCAATCTTCTACCCCCAGATAGCTGACATGCCCAATTATCACAACAACGCTTTGTGGCCTTTCGTGGCATCGTACTGGGCGCTGGCCAATGCTAAGGTGGGCAACGAAGATGGTACGCTCGAGGCTATCGGTTCGGTGATTCGTCCGGCTGCCTTATTCGCTACCAATAAGGAGAATTTCAATCTCGACAACGGTGATATTTTCACCGAACTCAACTCGTCGAATATGCTGTGGTCGCTTTCGGGCAACCTCGCTCTCACCAATCGCATTCTGTTCGGTATACATTTTGAGAAGGATGGGTTGCGTTTCGCACCATTTGTACCCAAATCGTTGGCCGACACTCGCAGTCTTGAGAATTTCGACTACCGCGGCGCCAAGCTCAATATCACTGTAGAAGGCTATGGGTCGGGCATTAAGTCGATGACATTCAACGGTAAGGAAATTAAGGATGGCTTCATCGCCGCTAAGGCGCTGAAGAAGGGTGGCGATATCCGCATTGTGATGAACTCTGAGTTCACTCCAATGAGCGTCAACCGCACGCCCAACGCCAAAGCTCCCTGGACACCAGCTGCGCGTTTTAATGCCGCACGTGACGTGCTGGAGTGGAATCCACTGGAATATATCGCTTACTATGAAGTGATACGCGATGGGGAAGTAGTGGGGAAAACCCACAGCACCACATTCGATGCTACGACGCCGGGTGAGTATATGGTGGTAGGGTATTCGGAGGCCGGAATACCTTCGTTTGCCTCCGAACCTCTCTCTAATCGTCAGGAGCTAATACTTGAGATGGTTGACGAAATCACCACCCCCACATCCGCAGAAATGTCCTACCAACCCAAGGCTCCGATAGCAGGGTCTAATGGAGGATTCGCCGAGACCGACCATGCGGTGAAGTCGGTGGCAGTGAATGTTGCGGGAGTGATCCCCGGACGCTACGTAGCCTACGTGCGCTACGCCAACGGCAACGGTCCCGTCAACACCGAAAACAAAGCCGCCATTCGCTCACTGATGGTCAACGGCAAGAAAGCGGGCACAGTGGTAATGCCACAGCGCGGAGTGGGCAACTGGGACGACTGGGGGTTGTCGAATCCCGTAGTCGTTGAAATACCTGAAGGTGAGGCTACCATCACTCTCGACTTCCTCCCCGAGGATGAAAACATGAATCTTACCACCAATCACGCATTGATTGACCGTATGATACTTCGAAAACTTTGATTTGTTGCATCGCAAACTATCTGTAAGATGTCTAAAATAAAAGAATTTACCGCTGAATACCAGCTGCTTGGTGGCGATTGTAACGCTCAAGAGCGTATGCCCATGACTCTGATCGCTCATCAGCTTATCGATATAGCCACCCTGCATGCCAACCATCTTGGCATAGGATATGACGACCTGTTTCCGCAGGGCAAGGCGTGGGTGCTGAGCCGCCTGTCGATCGAAGTGCTGCGTTACCCCAAAATCAACGAGCACTACAAGATCACCACATGGGTGTCGAGCATCAATCGCCGCTTCTCCGAGCGCGATTTCCGTCTTACCGACGCCAACGGTGAGGTGTTTGCCTACGGACGATCGGTGTGGCTCACCATCAATCTGGCCGATCGCTCACTGGGCGACCTCACAGGCACCGATGGGCTCAACGAGGTGCTGCTCGATGGTGTTCACGCCCCCATCGCACCATTCCCGCGTTTGGGGTCGATACCCACAGAGTGCAATGCCAGCTACCCATACACATTTACTTATACCGACCTCGACGCCAACCGTCATGTCAACTCCGTGGTGTATTTCCGGTTGATGGCCAACTGCCGCGACCTCGACTTCTACGACACCAACTCCATGCGCCGCGTCGACATCGCCTTCATGCACGAAGCCTACTATGGCCAGACGGCCTCAGTGTGCCGCACCTCGCATGGCGACAACGCCGACGAAATCATCATCACCAGCGACGACACCACCCACGCCCGCATCCTCCTCACCTGGGACCCCGCTGTGAGATTAGGCCTAAGC
>CAMWOD010000086.1 GCA_947175715.1 uncultured Porphyromonadaceae bacterium | reverse complement strand
ACGTTGATGTCGTCGTTGATGCATTGATTTTCTTCGGCGGGGACCCATCCACGACCTTTGTTGATGGTAAGTTCGATCTGGAAACGTGCGTCGGGATCCAAATGACAGATTACAAGGTCGGGGTTGAGTACTTCAAACCCTGTGAGTGCCTTGCCAATGTCACCGGCCTTGAACACCTCCTGCCCCGCAACGGTAATAGTGGCTTTCTCGCTCTCGGTGTCTTCTACGATCTGCTTGAGGTCTACCTTCTTGAGGTTGAGGATGATGTTTTGCACATCTTCCTTGACTCCGGGAATGGTATCGAATTCGTGCTTTACGCCGTCAATCTTTATTGACGAGATGGCGAAGCCTTCGAGCGATGCGAGAAGCACGCGACGCAGGGCGTTGCCCACGGTGATACCATAGCCTGGCTCCAAGGGTTTGAACTCAAATTTACCGAAGAAGTTGTCGGCTTCGAGCATAAGCACCTTGTCGGGTTTCTGGAAAGTTAAAATAGCCATGGATCTGGTTTTAATTATTATTTAGAATACAACTCGACGATTGCCTGTTCCTTGATGTTCTCGGGGATGTCCTCGCGCTCAGGAGTATGGAGGAATTTGCCTGTCTTGGTGGCTTCGTCCCACTCTATCCAGGGATATTTGCTATGGTTGAATCCAGCGAGGTTGTCGGTGATGACTTCAAGCGATTTAGCTTTCTCGCGCACTCCTATTACATCGCCAGGAGTTACCTGGTAAGAGGGGATGTTGACCACGCGGCCGTTGACGGTGATGTGTTTGTGGAGCACGTGCTGACGGGCTGCCGCACGGGTGGGAGCGATGCCAAGACGATAAACTACGTTGTCGAGACGGCTCTCAAGCAGCTGCAGAAGGAGCACACCGGTGATACCTTTCATGCGCGATGCTTTCTCGAAGAGATTGCGGAATTGCTTCTCGAGCACGCCGTAGGTATATTTAGCTTTCTGCTTTTCGCGCAGCTGGTTGCCGTATTCTGAGGTCTTGCGGCGACGGTTTTGTCCGTGCTGGCCCGGAGGATAATTCTTCTTAGAGAGAACTTTGTCCTCGCCGAAGATGGGCTCACCGAATTTGCGGGCGATTTTGGTCTTAGGACCTGTATATCTTGCCATTTTTTATTAACAGTTTAATTTTGAAGGAGCTCGACTCTGGTGGCGGTGGGTGCAGCCGCGGCTATGTAGAGGTGATTACTGATAGCCCAATCACCCTCGACCGACACCTTGGGTCTATGCTCGGATTGGTGTTGTGTTTACTCTTTTAACTAAAGAAATGAAGTAATTGCGTGTGATGGAGTCGGTTGCCGCTCGCCGCCGAGGGTCGCTCTGTCTCTTTCGACAACGGACTTAACGGCCGATACGGGCCGGGGCGCGGCTCCATGGCTTAGGTTACTTACACGCGGCGACGCTTGGGAGGACGACAGCCGTTGTGGGGCAGCGGAGTCACGTCGATGATCTCGGTGACTTCAATACCTGCACCGTGCACGGTGCGGATGGCTGACTCACGGCCGTTGCCGGGACCCTTGACGTAAGCCTTAACCTTGCGCAGACCCAGGTCGTAAGCGACCTTGGCACAATCCTGAGCTGCCATCTGGGCGGCATAGGGAGTGTTCTTCTTTGAGCCGCGGAAGCCCATCTTGCCTGCCGATGACCATGAGATCACCTGGCCTTCGCTGTTGGCTAAGTTTACGATGATATTGTTGAAGGAGGAATGTACGTGAAGCTGTCCGGCAGCGTCAACCTTTACATTGCGCTTCTTTGCTGCAACTGTCTTTTTTGCCATAGTCTATTTGTTATTTGGTAGCTTTCTTCTTGTTAGCGACGGTTTTCTTGCGTCCCTTGCGGGTGCGGGCGTTGTTCTTGGTGCTCTGGCCGCGCACGGGCAGGCCGATGCGGTGACGGATGCCGCGGTAGCAGCCGATATCCATCAGACGCTTGATGTTGAGCTGCACCTCTGAGCGCAGGTCACCTTCTACTTTATAGCCTTCGCTGATCACTTCGCGCACTTTGGCGGCCTCAGCGTCGGTCCAGTCTTTGACCTTGGTGGCTTTGTCGACACCTGCCTTCTCGAGAATGGTCAGGGCGGCTGAGCGGCCGATGCCATAGATGTAGGTCAAGGCGATTTCACCTCTTTTATTCTGGGGGAGGTCAACTCCCACAATTCTTACTGCCATAGTATGTTGCTAAAAATTTTCCTGCAAAAATAATAAAAATTATCCTTGACGTTGTTTATACTTGGGATTTTTCTTGTTGATGACGTAAAGACGTCCTTTGCGGCGCACGATTTTGCTATCGGGTGTGCGCTTCTTGATTGATGCTCTTACTTTCATTGTTCTTTAGTGGTATTGTTGTGTTTCTTGCCTTTCATTATTTGTAGCGGAATGCGATGCGTCCCTTCGACAAGTCGTAGGGCGACATCTCCACTCTCACCTTGTCGCCGGGGAGTATCTTGATGTAGTGCATACGCATCTTCCCGGAGATGTGGGCGGTGATTTCGTGCCCGTTGGCCAGCTCCACGCGGAACATGGCGTTGGAGAGCGCTTCCACTATCACTCCGTCCAATTCGATTGCTGCTTGTTTTGCCATATCTTGGTTATCGTTTATTCACATTAGATAGATCTGTCGCCGAGCGCCTGCTCGATATAGTCGAATGTGGTGAGCACACGTGCCTGGCTGTCGACCATGGCTATGGTGTGTTCGAAATGGGCCGATGGCTTGCGGTCGCGGGTGCGGCACTGCCAGCCGTCGCTCTCTATCACGATGTTGCGGCTGCCCATATTTACCATCGGCTCAATGCAGATGCACATGCCGTTGCGTATCACAGGGCCTGTGCCTCGGCGCCCATAGTTGGGCACTTCGGGGTCTTCGTGCATCTTGCGGCCTATGCCGTGGCCACACATCTCGCGCACCACTGAGTAGCCGTGGCTCTCGCAGTAGGTCTGCACGGCGTTGGCTATGTCGCCGATGCGACGGTCGATCTTGCATGCGTCGATGCCGCGGTAAAGCGCCTCCTTGGTGGTGCGCAGGAGCGCCATCACCTTGGGGTCGACATCGCCCACGGCATAGGTGTAGCACATGTCGCCGTTGTAGCCATCGAGCTCCACCACGGTGTCGATGCCGATGATGTCGCCATCGCGCAGCGCGTAGTTGGAGGGGAAGCCGTGTACCACGGTTTCATTGACCTCAATGCACAGCGTTGCGGGAAATCCGCCATAGCCCAGGCAGGCCGGCTTGCCGCCGTTGTCCAGGATGTACTCCCGGGCAACGGTGTCGAGCCTGTGCGTTGTCACTCCAGGGGCTATGAGCTTGGCTACCTCGCCCATGGCTTGGCTCACCAAGGTGCAGGCAGCCTGCATCTTCTCGATTTCCTGGGGTGTCTTGAGATATATCATCTGTGGTTGTTGATATCGGTTGGGGTTGTTACAGCTTTGCAGTCAATCGTCATTAGTAAGCGCTGCCAGTGGTGCGACCTTTGATCTTACCATCTTTCATCAATCCGTCGTAGTGGTGCATCATCAGGTGCGATTCGATCTGCTGCAGGGTATCGAGCACTACACCCACCATGATCAGCAGCGATGTGCCACCGAAGAATTGGGCGAAGTTCTGGCTGATGCCGAAGAAGCGAGCGAATGCGGGGAGGATGGCCACGATACCCAGGAATATTGAGCCGGGGAGTGTGATGCGCGACATGATGGCGTCGAGATACTCGGCGGTTTTCTTGCCGGGCTTCACACCGGGTATGAAGCCGTTGTTGCGCTTCATATCCTCGGCCATCTGGGTGGGACGCACGGTGATGGCGGTGTAGAAGTAGGTGAAGGCCACGATCATCACGAAGTATACGAAGTTGTACCAGAATCCGTTGATGTCGGAGAACGCTGCGAAGAATCCTGTGGAGTTTTCGCTCGAGCCGAAGCCTGCGAGGGTGATGGGGATGAACATGATCGCCTGGGCGAAGATGATAGGCATCACACCAGCGGCGTTAACCTTCAGAGGTATGTACTGGCGGGCTCCTCCATACTGCTTGTTGCCGACGATACGCTTGGCGTACTGCACGGGCACCTTGCGTGTGCCCTGCACGAGCATCACGGCGCCGATGGTGACGGCGAAGAGCAGGATGAGCTCAACGATAAACATGATAAGACCGCCCTCTGAGCCTCCGGCTCCGGGGAGACGGCTTGTGAACTCGTAGAACAATGCCATGGGGAGGCGGGCGATGATACCCACGAGGATGATGAACGAGATACCGTTGCCGATGCCTCGGTCGGTGATGCGCTCACCCAGCCACATGATGAACATGGAGCCGGCGGCGAGGATGATGGTCAGGTAGGCCATTGTCCAGAATCCCATATTGATGACATTGCCCGCGGCTGCCACCTGCACCTTAAGGTTGATCAGGTAGGCAGGGCCTTGGAGCAGCAGTATGAGCACGGTGAGGTAGCGGGTGTACTGATTGAGTTTCTGACGTCCGCTTTCTCCTTCGCGCTGCATCTTCTGGAACGATGGGAGCACCATGCCCAGCAGCTGTATCACGATCGACGCTGTGATGTAGGGCATGATACCCAAGGCGAAGATCGAGGCCTGTGAGAAGGCGCCACCCGAGAACATGTCGAGCAGCTGCATCAGACCGCTGGCGTTGGTGAACTTGCTCAGGGCGTCGAGGTCGTCGGGCGAGATGCCTGGCAGTACCACGTAGCACCCAAGGCGATACACCAGCACCAAGAGCAGGGTGAGTGTGAGCCGCTTGCGGAGCTCTTCGATCGTCCAGATGTTTTTAAGTGTTTCTACGAAGCGCATTATAATTCGATTTTAGTGATTGTACCTCCGGCCTCTTCGATGGCTTTCTGAGCTGCAGCTGAGAAACCGTGGGCAGTCACATTGAGCTTGCGGGTGAGAGAGCCGTTGGCGAGAATCTTCACCAGGTCGCGACGGTTGATAAAACCGGCGGCACGGAGCTCATCGAGCCCGATGGTCTCAAGGTTCTTGGCCTGTGCAAGTTCTTCGAGAGTGGAGAGATTGATGGGTTTATATTCCTTGCGGTTGATGTTTTTGAAACCGAATTTGGGGAGACGGCGCTGCAAAGGCATCTGGCCACCTTCGAAGCCGATCTTGCGGCTGTAACCTGAGCGCGACTTGGCTCCCTTGTGGCCGCGGGTAGATGTACCACCCTTGCCCGATCCTTGACCGCGTCCGACACGGAACCCGTTGTGGGTTGAGCCGGGGGCCGGTTGCAAATTACTTAAGTCCATATCGTTGTATCTGTTGTTTTTATGCGTTAGTCACTTCTACGAGGTGATGTACTTTTTTTACCATGCCTCTCACACTGGGGGTGTCGTCCATGACTACAGTGTGATTCATCTTCCTGAGCCCAAGGGCATCAAGTGTGCGCTTCTGAGTAGCGGGGCAGTTGATGCGGCTCTTGATTTGCTTGATTATGATTTTTGCCATTTTTGAGCTTAGGTTTTAATGTTAGCCTTTGAACACTTTCTCTACCGATACACCGCGGTTCTGGGCCACCTGTGCGGGTGAGCGCATCTCGCCGAGGGCGGCGATGGTAGCCTTCACCAGGTTGTGGGGGTTGGACGAACCCTTCGACTTGGCCAGCACGTCGGTGACGCCTACGCTCTCGAGCACGGCGCGCATCGCACCACCGGCCTTCACACCGGTACCGTGGCTCGCGGGCTTGAGTATCACGCGTGAGCCGCCAAACTTGGCTTCCTGCTCGTGGGGCAGTGTGCCTTTGTGTACGGGGACTTTGATGAGATTCTTCTTAGCGGCCTCAACGCCTTTGGCGATGGCGGCGGTGACTTCGTTGGCTTTGCCGAGGCCCCAGCCTACTATGCCGTTCTCATTGCCTACCACTACGATGGCGGCGAAGGTGAATGTGCGGCCACCCTTGGTCACCTTGGTGACGCGGTTGATGGCTACCAGGCGGTCCTTGAGCGCAAAGTCGGTAGTAGTCTTTACTCTGTTATTCTTGTTTACCATATTCTTTTAGAATTT
>CAMWOD010000085.1 GCA_947175715.1 uncultured Porphyromonadaceae bacterium | reverse complement strand
TGTTTTTGCGAGTGCAAAGTTACTACATTTGGCCGCAGTTGTCAAGAGTTGGGGAGAAATATGTATGTTAAATTTGGTTAAACGCATTTTTAGCGCCAAAATACTTGACTTCGCCTACTATATATATTACTTTTGCACATATTTTTAAGAGTGGATACTCTACGGCGTCCATCTACCGAAATGAGCAAAAATCGTAAACCTATAATATCAACATTCAGCGCCCAATTCACCTCGACCATCTCGGTGGCCCTGGTGCTCCTGGTGCTGGGCGTGGTGGTGCTGATGGGCGTTGCCGCCCGCAATGTGGTGCGCGACATACGCCAGAACCTGGGATTTGACGTGGTGCTGTGGTGCGATGCCGACCAAGCCACAATCGACCGTTATAACGCAACACTCGACACTGCCTCATACGTGGCAAGCTATGAGTATGTGTCAATCGACAACGCCATCGACGAATGGTCGGAGATGACTGGCGAGGACCTGCGCGAGCTGGGCGACGAAGAGATATTCGGCCCAACATTCCGAATCAAGGTTAACGAAAATTATGCCAACAACGACTCTATCAAGGCTCTGACCGAAAGCTTTGCCGCTGCAAGCGAAGTTGACGAGGTCATTGCCCACACCAACATGATTGACGATATAAATCACAACACCCGTTCAATCATCTTAGTGCTGTCGGTGGTGGCAATGGCACTGCTGCTTATATCGTTTGTGCTGATCAACAACACCATACGACTCACCATATACGCCCGACGCTTCACCATACACACCATGAAACTCGTTGGCGCCACACCTGCGTTCATTCGTAAGCCGTTTGTGTGTGCATCGATGCTGCAAGGATTTATAGCAGGACTGATTGCTGCTGCAGTGCTCGCGTCACTACTCTTCTACAGCAATACAGTCGACCCTACCGTCAGTGAGATAATAACATGGCGCGACGCCGCGATAGTGCTGGGAGGCACCGTAATCGGTGGTGTGATAATATGCTTACTGGCAGCACTGTTGGCCACCAACAAGTACCTGCGCCTTGATTATGACGACATGTTCAATTGATATTATCCTTTTCACGATAAGATTATGATGAATAAAACCAACTACAATAAAAAAGGGGTCGCAAAGGCTGCGGCAACCACCACTCAACCCACTGCGGCTGAGAATGCAGCCACATTTCCCTTGTCGCCACTTAACATGTGGATGATGGTGGGCTCGGTAGTACTTATTGTACTGGGCTTCCTGCTCATGCTTGGCCCCGGCACTACACAAGAAGCCTTCAATCCCGACATATTCAGCACACGTCGTATAGTTATCGGCCCGCTTATCTCATTTATCGGCTTTGTGGCCATGGCTTTTGCCATCATATACAACAACCGCAAGCCGGCCAACACTCCTGCAGATGCCGAAAATGAGAATACAGTGACCTCTGAACCACAATAATCAGCTACGGATTAATCTCTTTTTTCACTAAAACAAGCTAAATCAGCTTTATGGATTGGATTGACGCCCTTATAATGGGCATTGTGCAAGGTCTGGCCGAATACCTGCCTATAAGCAGCAGCGGCCACCTTGAGATATTTCGCGAAATACTTGGCATCGACCTCGCAGGTGCTGATGCATTGGAATTTGACGTGGCCCTCCATGTGGCCACAGTGCTTAGCACTATCGTAGTGCTTTGGAAAGAATTTGTACCGCTATGTAAGGCGTTTTTCACATTCGACAACTCAGCCGAATGCAAATACGTGTACAAGATATTGCTGTCGTGCATCCCCGTAGGTATAGTGGGATTATGCTTCAAGGAGCAAGTGGAGCAATTCTTCGGCAACGGACTGCTCGTAGTGGGTATTTGCTTATGTGTCACTGCCGCGCTGCTGGCTTTCGCCTACTTCACCCGCACGCGGGCCACACTGCTCACCCCACAGGGTCGCAGCGGCAACACCGGGCGCGAAATCAGCTGGATTGATGCCTTCGTGATAGGATGCGCCCAGGCTGTAGCAGTGCTCCCCGGTCTGAGCCGTTCGGGCACCACCATAGCCACTGGCATTCTGCTCGGCGACAAGCGCGAACGCGTGGCTCAGTTCTCATTTTTCATGGTCATAATCCCCATACTTGGCGAGGCATTGCTCGGATTAAAAGACCTTATCACCGAGCCTGGCTCAAGTGGCTCAGTGGGCTTGTTCCCCCTGGCCGTAGGCTTCCTGGCCTCGTTCATCGTGGGATGTCTGGCCTGCAAATGGATGCTGCAACTTGTCAAGCGCGGCAAGCTCGTATGGTTTGCCCTATATTGCCTCGTTGTAGGTATCGTGTGCATTCTTTATTAATAAAATCCCCTCAGCACTGTGAACTACCTGCAAGGTGAAATATTCAAAATCGACAAGCCCCTGGGGTGGACATCGTTTGATGCAGTAAAGCGGCTGCGCAGCGCCATGTTGCGCCGCATGGGCATCAAGCGCATGAAAGTAGGGCATGCAGGCACCCTCGACCCCCTTGCCACGGGGGTGATGATAGTGGTGACCGGGCGCAATACCAAACTCATAGACTCGCTTCAGGCGGGTGTTAAAGAGTATGTTGCCACAATCGCCTTGGGAGCCACAACCCCATCGTTCGACCTCGAAACCGAAATCGACGCTCACTATCCCACCGACCATATTACCCGACAGCTCGTTGAAGATACTCTCACTCGTTTTAAGGGAGCTATCGACCAGATTCCGCCGGCATTTTCAGCCTGTAAAATAGATGGTCGGCGCGCCTATAAAATGGCTCGCAAAGGTGAGGAAGTAGAGCTTAAGCCCAAGCGCCTTGTCATCGACGAGATAGAGTTAATAGACTTTCAACCCACAAGCATCACAGTGCGCGTGGTGTGCAGCAAGGGCACCTATATACGCGCTCTTGCCCGCGACATCGGCCAAGCACTGGGCTCGGGTGGACACCTCACAGCTCTACGACGCACTCGTGTGGGCAACGTATCAATCGACGACTGCCTCACCATAGACCAGGCCGTGGATTTGATCAAAACCGCACCACTCGAAATGCCCGACGACAGCGTCAACAACTAAGTCAAAGCATACAACGCAAGAATACTATATAAACCTCCATTATATATAATGAAACTTTCACAGTTCAACTACACACTGCCTGCCGACCTCATCGCACAGCGCCCCCTTGAGGAGCGTGACGATGCTCGAATGATGGTGGTCAATCGCACAACCGGCGAAATCACACACCACGTTTTCAAGGAGATAATCAACTTCTTCGATGATGGCGACGTGTTCGTTTTCAACGACACTCGCGTGTTCCCAGCCCGTCTTTTCGGTAACAAAGAGAAAACCGGTGCTAAAATCGAGGTATTCCTACTGCGCGAACTCAACGAAAGCAACCGATTGTGGGACGTGCTTGTGGAACCCGCCCGCAAAATACGTATCGGCAACAAGCTGTATTTTGGCGACGACGAATCGCTGGTGGCCGAGGTGATTGACAACACCACCTCTCGCGGCCGCACACTACGCTTCCTTTACGATGGCTCACACGACGAGTTCAAGCGCACACTCTACAGCTATGGCATGACTCCGCTGCCCATCTACATCAAGCGCAATGCCGATGATCAGGATGCCGACGACTACCAGACCATCTACGCCACCAAGGAGGGAGCCGTAGTGGCCCCGGCCGCCGGCATGCACTTCTCGCGCGAGCTGATGAAACGCATGGAAATAAAAGGTATAAAGCAGGAGTTCATCACCGTTCACAGCGGCCTTGGCAACTTCCGCGAAATCGATGTGGAAGATCTCACAAAACACCGCATGGACTCGGAGGAGATGAATTTGCCCGAGGAAGTAGCCGATGTAATCAACGAGGCTAAGATTGCCGAGCGCAAAGTTGTGGCCGTGGGCACCTCAGTACTGCGCGGCATTTCATCGGCCGTGGGTATGGCAGGGCACGTGAAGCCCTTCAGCGGATGGACCAACAAGTTTATATTCCCCCCCTACGATTTTACAGTAACCACAGGCCTGGTGAGCAACTTCCACCTACCCTACTCCACCATGCTGATGATGGTTTGCGCCTTCGGCGGTTACGACCTTGTGATGAAAGCCTACGACGAAGCCGTAAAGGAGAAATACCGCTTCGGCTGCTACGGCGACGCAATGCTGATTATATGATCGACACCCCGTCGATATCGGCAAGGCGTTGGCGCAAAGCATCCATATTGTCGGCGCGGGTCGAAAGTGTCATGCTGCATGAGTTGTCAAAACTCTGTTCTACCACCTTCACCTCCTTGTCCTTGGCCACACGCATCACATCGTTCATCGACAAATAAGGAAACTGGAATGTCACGGTAGCAATATCGTGACATTCTATTATTGTGCCTGCCTCAATGGCCTCGCGTGCGGCCTCGCGGTAAGCCACGATCAGCCCCGACGTCCCCAGCTTTATACCCCCGAAATACCTCACCACCACTATCACTATATTGGTGAGATTGAATGAATTGATCTGCCCTAAGATAGGCTTTCCGGCAGTGCCCGAAGGCTCCCCGTTGTCGCTCGACTGATATTCCGTGCGGGCCGAACCAATCATATAGGCCCAGCACACATGCCGAGCGTCATGATACTTGTTGGCAATAGCACTGATGCGCTGTTTAGCCTCATCGGCCGAGGCTACCGGGTAAGCGAACGAGAGGAAACGACTCATCTTTTCCCGCACAAGCCCGGTCGACTCGGCCGACAAAGTATAATAAGTATCTGCCACGATTTTACTTGTAGTAGAATGCAAAGTGTCCTGGGAGCACACCCGCATTGTATTTACCCTTGCGCTCACCCGTGGCCGGATTGTAAGCATACACATATCCGCGGGTAGTATAGTCGCAAGCATCGCTCACATATAAAGTGCCATCTTTGGGGTCAACAGCGATGGCATATGGAGTCTCCAGCTCATCAAATTTATCAAGCGACAATCCGCTTACGCTGAGTGTTTTTAGGTCAATCTGCGATATGGTCGTAGTTGCTGACCAATTTTCATCGTAGGTGGTTGCCAGCACATAGCCGTTATTGCCCGACACAGCGAGCTTAGTAGCGGGTATCTCAAGATGCTTGTATGTGAGTTCCGTAGGATTTACCACATAAATGCTCGAAGCGATATCAGCATAATTGCCTGCCGACACCAGGTACAACTGGCTGTTAGCAGCCTGGATCTGTGTCATATTAGTTCCGACTTCAAATACCTCAGCGACTTCGAAAGTCGACAAGTCGATCACAAAAAGTCGGTTATCAAACTCACCGGTAGCGTAGTCCTGCGAGCTTGTGACATATAGCTTGCCGTTGAGCTCAGCCATCTGCTCGGGGTGTATGCCCACTCCTCGAGATGCAACCACCTCATTAGTAGCGAGGTCGACCTTCACTACCGAGCCTTGATTGTTGTCGCCACCTACCCACGAGCTTACATAAAGATAATCTCCATGTGCCACGGCGTAGCGGGGCGAGCTGATATTTATTGAGCCAAGATTCTTGCAATTTTTTGCATCGATCACCTCCACCTTGTGCGAGCCATTTATCACAGCATATAGCTTGTCGCCGACGATAGTCAGGTCATTGCCCGTGTCGCCCAATTCGAGCACTACCGACGGGTTAGCCGTACCGTAGGCATCCTGAGTATAGCTAAAATCGGTAAGATTAAGCATGTCGATTGTCGAATTATTGTAACCCATCTGCCCCTCATTAAGGACAAACATCACTGGGTCAGACACATCTTCCTCTCCACCAGTATTAGGGCGCTTAGGGGCATCGTCATCCGAACACGAAACCAACAACATCGCAGCCATAGCAGCCGCACTCATCACTCTATGCAATCTCAAAAATCTCATAGTTAAATAAATAGTTAAATTTTCTACCAACAGTCAGCGCCATGCCCGTCAACACCGGGACAGCACCAATTCAGCCACAAAATTACTCATCTTTCCCGAATTAAAAAACCAAATTCCACCCCACAAAGCATATCTTGTTGAGCTATAATTGCCGATAATTGACAACAATATTGGGCAGCGTATTGCTAAGCGACATCTATATAGC
>CAMWOD010000084.1 GCA_947175715.1 uncultured Porphyromonadaceae bacterium | reverse complement strand
TCCTCAGCCTTTCGCTTTTCTTCGGCTTTGCGGCGCTCTTCGGCTTTGCGGCGTTCTTCGGCTTGGCGTTGACGCTGCTCTTCGGCTATAATACGGTCGAGCTCGCGATCGAGTTCCTGCGCTCGTAGTTCCTGCTGCCGCAGCACATTGCGAAGTGACGAACCCTCTTTTTGGAGCGATGCTACGATGCGCGACTGGTCGGAGCGCATCGACTCCATGCGCGTGCGGCTTGCGGCTACTTCCGATAGCGTTGCCTCTCGATCAGCTTGAGCCTGCGACAGTTCGTCGCGCTTTTTGGCCAGTTCTTCTTGTGCCTGGAGTATCTGTTGGGTCTTTCGTTCGCGCCAGCGGGTATACTGCTTTATGTAGGCCATGCGCCGATAGGCTTGGGCAAATGAGCCGGATGATAACAGGAATGATGTTTTTGACATAGCCTGTCTATGCCCTTTGAACTTGCGCACGGCTCGTGCATATCGTTTTTTGAGTTGCTTGAGGTCGGCCTCCTTGCTGTCGATACTTTCGTTGATGTTGTCTATGCGGGTATTGATGGAGTCGATTGTTGAGTTGAGCTGCGAAATCGATGAGTCGATGTCGTGTATCTCGGCACGAAGGGTGTTGAGCGAATCGAGCTGGAGTGCTGTGGCGGCCTCATTGGCCTGGAGCTTGCGCGAAGTTTCGCGCATAGCGCGGTTGTTGTCCTTCTGTTGAGCCCTTACCGACTGTGAGGTTGCGGGCTTTGAAGGCTGTTTCTTTTTCTTTGGCTTGGCTACAGCGAGCATTGCCGCAGCAAGAATCACGCATATTATAGTGACCAGCGATTTGCGCATGACTTGGTGTCAAGTTGTTTAGAATGATGTGAACATGTTAAGTAGCTCCTTGCGGCTCAATTGCTTGTACCCTTTGGGCATCTTCCAACTATTGATGTCCTTCTCTCCCCACTTCACATCCTTGAGGTTAAGATTGGCATTGAGTTGCAATCGTGTGCCACCTGTGAAGATTTTGAAAGTCAGCTTGTTGGCTATCATACCACCCTTAGTGCGGGTCGGCTGTGTGTAGTTGCACTTTACGCGTAGCACGTCATTGTGCATGAAGGTGGCAGTGCGCACATGCTGTGGGTTGGGGGCGATGTCAAATTCATATTTCACGCCGTTGGTTTCGGGAGGGGTTATCCACCAGTCAGTGCCGTCGTCCGAGGTAGTGATTTTGACATCGGAGGCCATCGACTGGTCCATAAGGCCGCGTCCTCCTATAAAGGCACGCCCCAACAGCAGGTTTTGTAAGTCGCCAACTGTGAAGTCGCTGCCGGCCAACAGGTCGGAAATGCTTTCGGCCACATAGTATTTGTGTAGCTTTTCGGTTGCATAAATCATATCGTTGGTGACATATACCGTGGCTACTTCCATACCCAGCACTCTCATTGACAGGTATATGCTCTTGTCGCGCTCCATATAGAGGCGCCCGCTCACTTTCAGATTTTTGGGCGAGGTAAATTCGATCTCTACCGGTACTGACAGATATTGCCACCCGGCATATGTGGATCGGAGGCTAAGTAAGTAGGATTCGGCCACGTTGTTGATTTGCACCGGTGTTTCAATCACCGTTTCAGAGGTGTCGGGCTTGGTCTTGGCGCTGTTTTTATGGCTTGAACAGCCGGTCAGTGCCATTGCGGCGATTATTGCGGGCAATATGAGGAGTCGGGTGAAGTGACGCATTATTGGCAACTTATTGATATATGGACTACTTAAAATTGAGGTTGAGATTCATCGTCGGGGTGAGCTTGCTCAGCCTCGAGGGCCATTTGATAAAACTCTTCGGCTTTTTCGGTTTCGCCGAGCTTGGTGTATATGGCTGCGGCGTGTTCATAAAATTCCTTGTGCCCCTGGGTGGGAGTGATGTACTGCAAGGCGGTGTCGATATATTCGCGGGCCTTCTCATATTCACCTCGGGTGTATAGTACCCAGGCGTAGGTGTCGAGAAATGTTGGCTCGTAAGGGTGTGAGCGCAATGTAGTTGCACTCATTCTTTCAGCTTTGTCGAGATCGGTGCCATCGAGGCTCAGGAAGTAGGCATAGTTGTTGAGTGTCATGGTGTTACCAGGATAAATCTCAAGTGCGCGGTCGTAGTATTCGTAAGTTTTCTTTTTGTCACCCTTCTCATGGTAAATGTCGCCGATAGCCGATAGGAGATTGGCGCGTACCTCGTTGGATGCGTCAGAGTTGCGGTCGAGCATCTGCTGATACATCTCGATTGCCTTGTCGTACTCACCTTTCTTCTGATATATGCTCGATAGAAAGATGTTGATGCTCGACTCGGGGAGGCGTTCGTATCCGCGTAGAGCTATATCAAGAGCCTTTTCATCCTCGTTGAGGGTGGTGTACAGTTGGATTGCCAGGGTCCACCGGTTGGGGTCGTCGGGGTCAGCTTCGATGGTTTGCAGCAATACATCGATGGCCCCAGTCAAGTCGCGGGTGTATAGCAGGTAAGCAAGATAAGAATCGAGCACATCGGTATTTTCGGGATATTTTTCTACCAGTGCGTTGAATCGGGTGCGTGTGGTCTCCTGGCGTGTGGAGTCGTCCATAAATTCCTTGGCGAATGTGTTGACGGTCTCAATCTTCGACTCAAGTGGTAGGTCGGAGTTGCGCACCAGATAGTATACCTCGCGGCTGTAACCCAGAGTATCGCCTGCGCTCAGCATCAGGTTGGCGCGGTGATTGAGAATGTCGCCATCGATACTGTCGATGCTTGCGGCGATGTTGATTTGCTCTAAGGCGAGGTCGAGCTTTCCCAACGCTTCATAGAGGCTTGCCGCATAGTTGTGGCTTTGGGGGTCGCCGGGCGTGGCATCGAAGAGCCGCTTAAGCTCGGTAGAGATTGCTGCGGTGTCGCCAAGCAGAAAGTAGGTGCGCACCTTGTGAGCTGTGATGCCTACGTTCACACCTTCGGCTTCTTCCAGACGGTCGTAAAGCTGGAGCGACTTCGCCATATTGGCCGAGTCGTTGGTGCTGTGGAGTGCTTCGGCGTACTTGAAGGTCACGTTTTCATTCTGTGGGTGCAGTGAGTCAAGGATGGCCCATACCCTCACCGACTCGTTCGTATCGCCGATCTTGTCGGCGATACTGGCGTAGTTGAATACTGAGTAATAGTCGTTGGGGTTGGCGTCGACGTAGCGGCGCATTTTGGCATATCCGCTGTTGAACAGGTCTATGTCGTCATTGCTTGAGGCAAGCGACAGTTGTAAAAATCCGAGGTGGTATGTCTTGGCGCTAAGGGTGGAGTCAAGGGCATAGGATATTCTGAGGGCCTCATATCCATTGCTGAGCGAATCGAGCGACAGGTTGTGGAGTGCATCCATGTACAGATAGTCGGCAAGACGCTCATTGGCGCCCTGCTCCCAGCGGTTGTTGCGACCGTTGAGGTTGACACACACAGCCAGCGCGGCCGCAATGGCCACCAGCGACAAGCCGAAGCGGTGAGAGGAAGTGTGGCTAAAGCTCATCACGGGGTCAGTTGAGTCCGGTGTGGCCGAAGGCGCCTTCGCCGCGTTTTGTCTCATCGAGGCGTTCCACCGTCTCCCACTCTACGTGGGTATAGTTGGTGATTACCATCTGGCAGATGCGCTCGCCATCGTTGATTACAAATGGAGTGTCGCTAAGATTTATGAGCACCACCTTTATCTCGCCGCGGAAGTCGGCATCGACAGTTCCGGGTGTGTTGAGCACGGTGATGCCGTTGCGCAGTGCCAATCCGCTGCGTGGGCGTATCTGGCACTCATATCCATGAGGTAGCTGCATATACAGACCAGTGGGTATAAGCACTCGCTGCATGGGCTGGAGGGTGATAGGCGCGTCGAGAAAAGCGCGCACATCCATGCCAGCCGACGAGAATGTCTCATAAGTGGGTAGCTGGTGGTGCGAGCGGTTTATGATCTTTACTTTTATGCGTTCCATTGTTTCTCGTTTCAAAAAAATGATTGACGTTATAACATGCAAAATTAATCAAAAATCCATATCCCCCACGCCTGCCGTGCCGAAAAAAGTGGCGATGTGACATAATTGGCAGTAAGTATGACAAGAATGGCAGAAAATATCGGGAGGGATTGGTGCAGAAAGTATATCGTGGGGTGTGGTCAACATTTTTGGCACAAAATTTGTTTCTAAAACAGAAGAAAGAAAACTAAGCAAACGAAATTATAAACAACATACTCAAAAACCAAAATTTATTATGGGAAAGATAATAGGTATTGACCTCGGTACTACCAACTCGTGTGTAGCAGTACTTGAAGGTAATGATCCAGTGGTGATCCCCAACAGCGAAGGACGTAACACCACACCATCAGTTGTAGCATTTGTAGACGGTGGCGAGCGCAAGGTGGGTGATCCCGCCAAGCGTCAGGCCATCACCAACCCTAAGCGCACCATTTACTCTATCAAGCGTTTCATGGGTGAGACCTACGACCAGGTAGAAAAAGAAATCGAGCGCGTGCCCTACAAGGTAGTGCGCGGTGACAACAACACCCCCCGCATCGAAATCGATGACCGTAAATACACCCCTCAGGAGATCTCAGCAATGATTCTCCAGAAGATGAAGAAGACAGCCGAAGACTACCTCGGACAACCCGTTACCGAGGCCGTGATCACCGTGCCTGCCTACTTCAACGACTCACAGCGTCAGGCCACCAAGGAAGCCGGTGAAATTGCCGGTCTTACAGTACGCCGTATCGTCAACGAGCCTACAGCAGCTGCCCTTGCCTACGGTCTTGACAAGACCAACAAGGATCAGAAGATTGCCGTATTCGACCTCGGTGGTGGTACATTCGATATCTCCATCCTTGAGCTCGGCGACGGTGTGTTTGAGGTGAAGTCGACCAACGGTGATACTCACCTCGGTGGTGATGACTTCGACCACGTGATCATCGACTGGCTGGCCGACGAGTTCCTCAAAGATGAGGGTGTTGACCTGCGTCAGGATCCTATGGCGCTGCAGCGACTCAAAGAGGCCGCCGAGAAAGCCAAGATTGAGCTTTCAAGCACAACATCTACCGAAATCAACCTTCCCTACATCATGCCCGTAAACGGTATTCCGAAGCACTTGGTTAAGACTCTTACCCGTGCTAAATTCGAGCAGCTCGCCGATAAGCTCATTCAGGCCACAATCCGTCCTTGTGAGCAGGCGTTGAAGGATGCAGGTCTCCAGACCAAGGATATCGACGAGGTAATCCTCGTGGGTGGTTCAACCCGTATCCCCGCTATCCAGCAGGTAGTAGAGAAGTTCTTCGGCAAGGCTCCTTCCAAGGGTGTTAACCCCGATGAGGTAGTAGCCGTAGGTGCAGCCATCCAGGGTGGTGTGCTCTCAGGCGATGTTAAGGATGTGCTTCTGCTCGACGTTGTGCCTCTGTCAGTCGGTATCGAGACTCTCGGTGGCGTGATGACCAAGCTTATCGAAGCTAACACTACCATCCCTACCCGTAAGAGCGAGACATTCTCAACTGCTGCCGACAATCAGCCTTCAGTTGAGATCCATGTGCTCCAGGGTGAGCGCCCCATGGCCAAGGATGACAAGACCCTCGGCAAGTTCCACCTCGACGGCATCGCACCCGCACCTCGTGGTATACCTCAGATCGAGGTTACCTTTGAGATCGACGCCAACGGTATCCTCAATGTATCGGCCAAGGATAAAGCTACCGGCAAGGAGCAGTCAATCCGTATCGAGGCTTCATCAGGCCTTACCGATGAGGAAATCAAGCGTATGAAGGCTGAGGCCGAGGCTAATGCCGCAGCAGATGCCAAGGAGAAGGAGCGAGTTGACAAGCTCAATCAGGCCGACGCTGTAATCTTCCAGACCGAGAAGCAACTCGCCGACCTTGGCGATAAGATTCCCGCCGACAAGAAGGCAGCTATCGAGGCCGCTGTGGCTAAGCTGAAAGATGCCCACAAGGCAGCCGATCTGTCCGGTATCGACTCCGCTATCAAGGAGATCGAAACCAAGTTTGGCGAGGCTCAGCAGGATATCCTCAATGCCCAGCAGCAGGCTCAGGGCGCACCTAATGCAGGTGCCGACTTCGGTGGCGCAGCAGGTGGA
>CAMWOD010000083.1 GCA_947175715.1 uncultured Porphyromonadaceae bacterium | reverse complement strand
CACCGGGGATGTAGGAGTTGACCTCCTTACCATTGGTTAGGCGCACGCGGGCTACCTTTCGCATTGCCGAGTTAGGCTTCTTGGGGGTGGTGGTGTAGACGCGCACGCACACGCCGCGACGCTGGGGGCATGAGTCGAGCGCGGGCGACTTGCTCTTATCCACGAGCGAGTTGCGCCCTTTTCTCACTAATTGCTGAATTGTAGGCATCTTAGTTGATTAAGTTTGACTTTGTTTTTATCCTTAGTTATTACAATTTTTCACACTTGTTAACACACACCCAAACGAGCCGCCTACCGCTTTCTCCATCAGGTGGTTAGCGACAGGACGGCACATTTAGTGCCTGAAAAACGATGCAAAATTACACCATAATTTTCTAATTTCCAAATATTTCAGTAGTTATTTAACACCGATTTCGAACTTATATGACTTATAAGACTTATACGGCTTATATGATTTATTAGATTTATCCGCCACATCCGATTTATCGCTGCAGCTGGCGGTATTGCTCGAGGTAGCGCGAAGCCGTCGAGGCGATACCGTAATGCTTCCTCACCCAATCGAGGGCCTCCGTGCGTGCCAATCGCAGCTTCTCGGGATAGTGGGCGATGACGTCGGAAATAGCGTCGGCGATGGCTTGTGCTGAGCTGGCCTCGAACACGGTGGCGTATCGACCACCCCCCACTACCTCAAGGATGCCAGGGTTGTCGCTGCATGCCACAGGGATGCCTGCGGCCATACCCTCGGCCACGGTAAGCCCGAATCCTTCGCTACGCGACGGCTGAATCAACAGGTCGTAAGAGCCAAGTAGCGGATAGAATTGCGCTCGCGGCTGGTTGCCGACAAACTTCACCTTGTCAGCAATGCCGAGCGAAGTAGCCAGCGTCTCAAGCGCCTCCCTGCCACCACCAGCGCCGATGAATGTCACCTCGACCTTTGGAGCGTCGTCCTTCTCATTAAGCAGCGCGAGTGCCTGTAGCAGCAGGTCCTGCCCCTTGATTTGTGGCTCAAGCCGTCCTATCTGAACTATTTTCAATGGATTGGGGCGCTCGTCGTGTGAAGCCGCCACACTCACCGACGATGTGTCGATGCCATTATACACAATAGCAGAATCGCAGCTGTATCGTCCCATAACGTCGTCGCACACAGCCTGAGAGATAGCCCACACACGGCTATATCGGTCGAGATAACTCAGCCGGGCGCCGCAGCAATGCACGGTGAGACCCAGCGGGGCAGGGCGACCCAAAATCATACCGGCCGCTTTGACTGTGTGAATATGTATCACGTCAGGTCGCAGACGACGCAACGCCATATTGTATTTTAGTATGTACCAGGGGTTTTTAGAGCCTTCCGGGCGACCTATCATCACGAGTTTCACCCCTGGCGGTATGGTATCGACAAGCGCCTGCTCGTTGTTGTTATTGATAATCACCAGCGATACGCTGGCGCCCAACGACAACTGCGACCGCATGATGTCGATGAGCATGGTCTCTGTGCCTCCGGTGCAGAAGTTGAATATCACATGCGTCACTCTCATAGGCACGATGGGTCAAAGGGGGTGACATCGCTCAATGGCATTCCATTTCGGTCCTTTTCAGAGAGCAGCAGTTGATCGCCGCCCAGAGGCCAAGCTATACCGATGGCAGGGTCGTCATAGCGCAAAGTGGCCTCCGTGCCGGGGGCATAGTAATTGTCAACTTTGTATTGGAACTGGGCCGGGGCCTCGAGCACCACAAATCCGTGAGCCATGCCGCGGGGCACGAATAGCTGGCGGTGGTTTTCGGCCGAAAGCTCTACCATCAGGTACTGACCATAAGTAGGCGAACCGCCACGGAGATCGACCACCACATCGGCTACCCTACCCTGACTTACCCTCACAAGTTTGGCCTGCGAGGCTCGACCGCGCTGAAAATGGAGGCCGCGGAGCACCCCCACAGTCGACGACAGCGACTCGTTGTCTTGCACAAACTTCACATTTCCAACGTTGGCCTCAAAGAGGTCGCTTCGAAAAGCCTCCTCGAAGTAGCCTCGCTGATCGCCGTGCACTTCGGGCTCGATGAGCCACACGCCACTAATTGACAGTTGAGTGAATTTCATATCGCGATATTATTTGCGTCGATGACGCAATTGGTGCGTTATTCGTTTCTTTAGAGCCATAATGCGTCTCCACGTACTACGCAGACGCAGCCACAGCGGCGATACTGACGCTGACAGGTCGGAAGCCATGGGGTCGACAAACGACGGTGCGGTCGACTCGGCGCCAAACTGCTCGGGATAGATCATAAGCAAATTGTTGCGCGAGAAGTAGCGTTGCACGAAAGCTGGCATCTCGGCCACGGTGTCGGAGTAGCTCAGCGATGTGGCGCGTGCGCTCACCACCACCAGCAGGTCGTCGTCGAGCACACGGTTGGCAAACATCACAAAATCGTCGGGATCGTCGACCTTACGGTACTCACCCCTGATTTCATATCTACCCTCGTGGAGCACACCCTGGATATATCGGCGCTGCGTCGTGGAGCAGCAGAAGATCACTCGGCAGCGTATCTGACGGGCAAGGTTGCCCACGGCACGCACCCAACGGGCAAATCCAGTCTCGTATTCAGCCTTGGGAGGCACGTACACCACTATGCGTGTTATTGTGTTGAGGGGTATGTAACACCGCGACAATATGACCATGTGGTTGGTCGAATTTATCATTTGCTCCACAGTCGACCCTATAAAGGAGTCGATTATCTTCGACCTGCGGTGCATCCCTATGATTATCTCTGTGATATCACGCTCTTTGATAGTGTTGATCACTCCAGCCACGGTGTTTAGGTCATAGCGCTCTATCGGCACAAGCTTTGCATCGACCACGGCAGCGGCTTTTCGCGCTTTCTCAAGAGCTATACGCCCCATCGCACGAGAGTTGGGGGTGTTGTCATTGCGCACATGAAGCGCGTAGAGGGGCGCCGTGCTTCGCGATCGGCGCATCATCACAGCCAAGTCGACGAGCGAGTCTACCGTAACGGGATTAGCCACCGGAATCAATGTAGCATAATGGCTGGGGTCGGTAGCCTGTGTATCACCTTCGCGTTCGATCTCTTCGGTCTTCATCTTGGCCGCAGCGCGCTCGGTGACGATTGACGACACCGTGCAGGTGACAAGAATCATCACCACAGTGCCATTGAGCACTTCTTCGCCAAATATCCCTATGTTATAGCCTATCATCACGGCCGCAAGGGTGGCAGCCGCCTGGGCGTTGGAAAGTCCGAACATCAACGATCGCTCCACAGCTGTCATCCCGTAGGTACGCTGCGTGAGCCAAGCCGCTATCCACTTGCATGCCGTAGCCACCACCGACATCACGGTTGCCACATAGACGGTTTCCCACCCCCTCACTACCACGCCAATATTGATGAGCATACCTACACCGATAAGGAAGTAGGGGATGAAGATGGCGTTACCCACAAATTCGATGCGGCTCATAAGTGGTGACACCGACGGTATGTATCGATTAAGCACCAGCCCGGCGAGGAAGGCTCCGAGCACACTCTCAAGCCCGATAATCTGGCTCACCCAGGCCGCCAACAGCACAAGCGCCAGCACATAGATGAATTGCACTACGCTGTCACTGTACTTCTTGAAAAACCACCTCGTAAGCCGAGGGTATGCATAAATCACGCCGACGATATAAGCCACCGTCACTCCAAGAAGCCGAAGCATCATCCCGTACTGGAACTCACCCTCCTGATAGATGCTCACCACTCCCGCCAGCACCATAAGCGCACCGACCACCGTCACGATTGTGCCGGCAATCGTGATCACTACCACAGGCGATTTTGACAGTCCGAAACGCGACACTATCGGGTATGCCACAAGGGTGTGTGAGGCATACACCGACGCCATCAGCACCGACGTGAGCCAATCCAACCCAAGCATATAGTAGGAGGTGATCGTACCTATCACCATTGGCACCAGGAAAGTGTAGAGGCCAAAACCCATCCCGGTCCTGAAATTTTTCTTGAGATGAAACATATCAATCTCAAGACCGGCGAGAAACATCAGATAAAGTATGCCTACCTGACCAAAGATTTCAAAACTTGAATCGCGGGCGAGCACATTCAGCCCGTAAGGCCCCACAATCACGCCGGCCACAATCATGCCAATGATGTGGGGTATTTTCAGCCTGTTGAGCAACACAGGAGCCAATAGTATTATTACCAGTACGATAAAAAATATCGGCACCGGATTCGTAACTAATGGCGTTGAGCTCAGCAGCAGCATCTTCTGTGATGTTAATTGAAACGGAGGTAAGGCAGAGAGCCTCAATCCTCCACTCTAAAAAATTACTTCATTGCGACACAAAGATAGTAAATTTTAATGAAATAACCTATCTTTGCCACGAAATGAGCACATCTTCCCACCATCCCATCATCACAATCGTAATACCGGTTTACAATCGGCCGAAGCTTGTGATACGTACTCTCGACTCCATCCTCAGCCAGGACTACCGCCCTTTGCAGGTAATCGTGGTTGACAACGGTTCGACCGACAACACCTACGCCGCTGTTGAACAATGGGTAAAAAATCTCGAGGATAACCAATTATCCGTAAACATATTGCGAGCGAACAAAAAGGGTGCTTCCTATGCTCGTCAACAGGGTGTCGAGATGGTTACGACCCCCTGGGTGATGCACTTCGACAGCGACGACACAATGCGTCCAGGCCATATATCACGCATTGTCAAAGGGATCAACGATCACCCCGAAGCCGATATATTGGGTTGGGATGTTATCACACATCAGCTCGACAATCGCCACAAAATCAACAGATTTTACGCCAACAACCCAATGGTCAATCATATATTTCATGCATCACTTTCTACTCAGCGGTACGCAGTTCGCACTGAATTGCTGAAGCGATGTGGGGGTTGGGAGACCGACATCGCCGGATGGGACGACTACGTGCTGGGGATTAAATTACTGCTGCACAAACCAGTATTGGCGAAATTAGGCAATGAGATTACTGTGGATATGTACAGCCAGCAAGAGTCGGTGAGCGGATGCACATTCTCTGAGAAACAAGGGGAATGGGAAGCCGCACTCGACCGAAGCCAACAACTTATATTACAATTCAATAGGCCCGAGCTTTTGAAATGGATTGACGCACGCAGGGCAATCGTCGCCGGACATTATACTTCGGAGGACAACCCTCAAGGCATCAAGCTTTTGGAAACGACTTGCCACGGCAAATCAAGGTATCACCGATGGGCATTGACGCGCATACACTCTCATGTCGCCCACAAGCGCAAAGGCACGGCGTGGCTATGCCGAATCTTATTGACCAATACCCAATGATTTACGCCCGAAAATTCCTCTTACAAAACCCCTAAAGGCGCAAGGCAACGAACGGCAGAATGATCCACCAAAACGCCTCGTGCGCCTCCACACCATCAAAGGCACGCGAAGCACCCCGGTAAAAGGATAGTTCAAGGCCACCACTACCCCCTCAGCTTCAAGTACACCTGCATCAAGCGCCACCCGCTCAGATGTAGTGAGCCCGGGATGGCAGGCCAAAACTATTGGGAAATATCTACCACGTAGCTTTTTACGTCTCATCTCATAGAGCAACACAGCCCCTTCGCCTGCGCCGAGCCGATTACCAACCCCGAAATTACTATTATAGTTAATTCCAGCCCTGCGAAGCGACTCCAACCGCACAATTAGCTCAAACTCCGTAACAAAGTGATTCTTGGCCAATGGGAAAACATCATACTCATTGGAGGGGAACACCTTGGCATCACCTCCGGTCGATTGCCCTAAGGCAAAGTCAAGCTCGGAATGAGCCTCAAGCTTCCTCATCATCTCCTTAATACCCTCCACGTCAAACACCAGGTCGTCGTCAGCCATCATGCACCATTCATCTTTTCCATGCAAAGCATGCAAAATGGCGTTAGCCCGATTTGCTCCCAATCCTGTAGAGGAGGTGATTACAACTCGTACGTCCTCTCTCCACAGCTACGACGGTATTTCCAGCGTGCTTGTGACTCGTTGCCAGCTAATGAGATAAGAAACATCCTAAATATGCGGCAGCGAATCCGC